>JAUIHB010000145.1 GCA_030432465.1 Gammaproteobacteria bacterium | reverse complement strand
ACACTAGCTTTTAAAAATTCCATATTACTGACGCCAGGAATTTCAACAGGATATTGAAAGGCTAAAAATAGACCTGATTTTGCTCTTTCTTCAGCATCTAATTCAAGTAAATTCTTACCTTCTAGGGTTACTTCACCTTGAGTTGCCTCATAGCCTTCTCGCCCAGAAAGGGTATACCCTAAAGTACTTTTACCTGAACCATTAGGACCCATAATGGCATGAATTTCACCTGGTTTTACTTCCAGCGAAAGACCCTTAAGTATTTCTTTATCTTGTACTTTTGCGTGTAAATTATTTATTTTTAACATCTAAAATCTCTAATTATCGGATGGATTTAACCAACGGAGCCTTCTAAGCTCACTTCAAGTAATTTGCCTGCTTCTACAGCAAATTCCATCGGTAGTTCTTTGAATACTTCTTTACAGAAACCATTGACGATCATTGAAACCGCTTTTTCTGGATCAATTCCTCGTTGTTGACATAAAAACATTTGGTCATCACTTACTTTAGAAGTTGTTGCTTCATGTTCGATGATGGCGGCAGGGTGTTTACTTTCAATATAAGGAAAAGTGTGCGCACCACACTTATCTCCAATTAATAGTGAGTCACATTGGGTATAGTTTCTGGCACCTTCTGCACGAGGACTCATTCTAACTAGTCCACGATATGTATTTTGACTTTTTCCTGCAGAGATACCTTTTGAAATAATTGTTGAGGTAGTATTTTTTCCCAAATGAATCATTTTGGTGCCTGTATCTGCTTGTTGCATATTTCTGGTTAATGCTACGGAATAAAATTCCCCAACACTATTATCCCCACGTAAAATTACTGAAGGGTACTTCCAAGTGATTGCAGAACCTGTCTCAACCTGAGTCCAAGAAATTTTTGCATTTTGGTGGCAGACACCACGTTTAGTGACAAAATTGTAAATGCCACCTTTGCCATTTTCATCGCCTGGATACCAGTTTTGTACCGTTGAATATTTTATTTCAGCATCACCAAGTGCAACCAATTCTACCACAGCAGCATGCAATTGATTTTCGTCTCGCATAGGAGCTGTACAACCTTCAAGGTAACTCACATGACTTCCTTCATCTGCGATGATTAGAGTTCTTTCGAATTGCCCCGTTTTTGCTTCATTGATTCTAAAGTAAGTTGATAATTCCATAGGACAACGAACACCTTTAGGAATATAAACAAAGGAACCGTCACTAAAAACGGCTGAGTTTAATGCAGCAAAAAAATTATCTTTTTGTGGAACAACCGAACCTAAATATTTTTTAACCAGTTCTGGGTGAGAATGAACGGCTTCAGATATAGGACAAAATATAACTCCAGCTTCGGCTAATTTCGCTTTAAAGGTTGTGGCAACAGACACCGAGTCAAAAACAACATCTACCGCTACACCAGCGAGTATTTCTTGTTCATGAAGCGGTATGCCAAGTTTGTTATAAGTTTCGATTAATTCTGGATCGACTTCATCTAAACTCTTAGGGGCATTATCTGTACTTCTGGGAGCTGAATAAAAAGAAACATCTTTTAAGTCAACTTTTTGATAGTTTAAATGCGCCCATTCAGGCTCTTGCATTTGATTAAAACCATCAAAAGCTTTCAAGCGCCATTCCAATAACCATTCGGGTTCATTTTTTTTGTTTGAAATAAAACGAATTACATCCTCATTTAAACCAGGAGGTAGTGTTTCAGAATCTATTTTAGTCACAAAACCTGCAGAGTATTTTGTGTTAACGTATTCATCAATTATTTCGTCAGACATTTAAATAAAAACTCTTGTATGAAGTTGTTGCTACTATGTCGAATTATACTAAAAATCAATCTAATGATGTTAATTCGATCCGAGCAGCATATTGTGTAGGTAACTCTCTTTCTTGGGCTTGCTTTTCGTTTTGTCTAATAAGCTCACCAAGTGTTATGTTATCTAAAAATGAATTTATCCGGGCGCTTAAGTCAATCCATAAGTTATGAGTCAGACATTGTTTTCCGTCATGACAGTTAGCTCTGCCTTCACAGCGAGAGACATCCATAGATTCGTTGACTGCGTTAATGACATCAGCGACACTAATTATGTCGACTGATTGGTTTAGCTGATAGCCTCCACCGGGACCTCTAATACTTTTGACCAAGTTTTCTCGTCGTAGTTTCGAAAAAAGTTGTTCCAGATATGACAAGGAAATTGCTTGTCGTTCAGATATATCATTTAAGTTAACAGGCATGTTATTGCTATTTATCGCCAAATCAAGCATAGCTGTTACCGCATACCTACCTTTAGTCGTTAAACGCATTGTGGAAACCTCTTAACTTGAACAATCTTAGTAAGTATGAGTACTGTTTTTGATTAACAAGTACTCATTTGTCAGGTCTAGTTTGTTCCAGAAAATCTAGACCTAATATCTTGAGGTGCTATTTTCTAATAACCAAGTAATTTAGTCAAGTAAAGCACGCACTTCAGTTATTCCTTTTGGTTAATTAGCTGAAGCATTGTTTTAAAAGCTTTAGGATTGGCTGCGAGAATAGAATCGCTACTCGCATAATTAGGATTTCCGCTTATGTCAGATACCATACCACCAGCTTCTTTTACTAGAAGAGCTCCCGTGGCAGTATCCCATTCATTGAGCCCAAATTCCCAAAAACCATCTATTCGACCTGCTGCAACATAAGCTAGATCGAGAGCCGCAGAACCTGCTCGACGCATGTCTGCACAATGTGGGAATAATTTACTGAAAACTTGCATATATTCCATGAGTTTTTGTTTGTTACGAAATGGGAAGCCTGTCGCTAAGAGCGCATGTTCTAAGCCATTGGTATTACTAACACGTATTCTTTTGCCATTAAATTGAGCGCCTCGACCTTTGACTGCGGTAAACAACTCTTCTCTAATAGGATCGTAGACTACACCGACTTCAGTTTTTCCTTTATATTGACAAGCTATTGATATAGCCCAATGAGGAACTTTGCGTATAAAGTTGGTGGTGCCGTCAATGGGATCGATAATCCACTGATAATCTCCGTCGCCTGTTTTACCGCTTTCTTCGCCTAAAAATGCATGGTTAGGGTAGGAGTGTGAGATGGTATCAATGATTAGGCTTTCTGCTGCTTGATCAACATTAGTGACATAATCGTTTTGTGATTTGCTTTGAACTGAACGAATTTTGTCCGACTCACGAATAACGTAGTCGCCAGCTTTACGTGCTGCGCGCACAGCAATAGTTAGAAATGCTTGCATTTTCAATGATACCTGAATTGTTTAATAGCGGGCTGAACTCCAGATGGTCATTCGGTATTTAGACTGTTACTGACTATCCAAAACCTCTCTGGGTCAAATTCGGCGAAAGTATATCGGAAATGAGCGACTGTTGAAAACATTTTACCGATTTTTTTAAGTATTAAAAAACGGTTTTTTAATCTAACAAACCTTAGTTGGTAATAATTATGGATTATAGCTTGAGATAGCTTTAAATCTAACTTTTAGCTAATTTAGCCATAGTTAACATCAATAGGATGTGGACATAAAAGAGTCTAGAATAGGTAATTAATTTAGACAAACTGGGTTTAAACATAATTTCATAAGGGGAATGCTTGTGTCCAAGCTAAAAATAGCAGTTCTGACTATTTCTGATACTCGAAATGAAGATAATGATACTTCTGGCAACTATTTGGTTAGTGAGATTCAAGCAGCTGAGCATCAACTAGTAGACAAAAAAATTAGTGTGGATGATATTTATCAAATTCGAGCAATTGTTTCGCAATGGATTGCTGATCCTGAAGTTAACGCTATTATTACTACTGGTGGGACTGGGTTTTATAATCGTGATTCAACGCCTGAAGCTGTAAGTGTTCTATTAGATAAACAAATGGAAGGTTTTGGTGAGTTATTTAGACAAGTCTCTTACGAAGAAATAGGTTCCTCGACTATTCAAAGTAGGGCGTTAGGTGGTTTGGCAAATAACACTGTTATTTTTTGCGTTCCAGGATCGACTGGGGCTTGTAAGACAGCATGGAGCCGTATTATTAAGCAACAACTCAATAGTGAGTTTAAACCTTGTAATTTTGTTAAATTATTAAAAACTTAGAAGGTTTATTTTTTAAGGAATGGGGGATTAGATTTTTGCCTCTGATAAACAAGTGTTGATTCATTGGTGTGATTTTAAATCCAATAAAATAAACAGCAAATCTCACTGGTAAAATATAAATAATAAAACAATAAGGAAACACGTATGCCTAACAAAGTCATTCGATTCATATTAGCCTCAGTAATTTTTGTTATCTCTGATGTTTCTGCAACAGAAGTAAACGCTTTGCATAAACTATTTGATTTAGATTGGCAGGCTCGTCTTGAAAGAGACCCTAGCATGGCCACTCAGATGGGAAAAACGGATGCCGATCATTTGCTAATCGATGTGAGTGAAGAGGCTTATCAGAAATGGGCTGAAAAAACTCAGTTTTTTTTACAGCAACTGCATAAAATAGATTATGACTCTCTTGAGCGAAAAGAGCAGATCAACTATCAGATATTTGAAGAACAATTGGAGAGGCGGATCTCTGAAATTCGTTTTAAAAGCTACCAAATTCCCTTTTTGTCAGATTCAGGATTTCATGTTGATATTCTTCGTCTGGCTAATAACATGCCTTTTAAAAACCATCAAAATTATTTGAATTATTTAAGTCGTCTAAAAGCAGCACCTAAATTTATACAACAAAATATTGATAATATGCGCAACGGTTTAAAACGTAATTTTTCAATGCCAAAAATTGTAATGAAAGGCTTTTCTGATGTGATTGCAACGGCTTATCAAGGAAAGATAACTCAAAGCCCATTTTGGAAACCTTTCAATAAATTTCCTGAATCAATTTCAAAATCACAGCAAAAACAGTTAAAAAATCAAGCTGAAAAAATCATTAAAAATGAGCTTATACCTGCGTATAAGTCTTTGTATACTTTTTTTGAAAAAGAATACATCCCTAATACTAAGGAATCTCTTGCGGCATATGATTTTCCGAATGGTAAAGAGTATTATGCTGAGGAAATCAAGTATTATACGACGGTCAATCTGAGTGCTGAGGAAATACATGAAATTGGTTTAAATGAAGTCGCACGAATTCGTGGAGAAATGGAAGAAATAATTAAAAGTTTGGATTATCAAGGCTCATTTAAAGATTTTGTTCAGTTTTTAAGGACTTCTCCACAGTTTTACGCAAAGAGCGAAAAGGAACTGATTAAAGAAGCTTCGTATATTGCGAAAAAAATGGATGGCGAGCTGCCAAAATTGTTTACTCATTTACCCCGTCAACCTTATACCATTAAACCCGTTCCGGCAAGTATAGCTCCTAAATATACTACTGGGCGCTATGTGCCTGCGCCATTGGATAGTGAAAGACCGGGGACTTATTGGGTGAACACTTTTGCACTAAATGATAGGCCATTATATGTATTAGAAGCGTTAACTTTACACGAAGCAGTACCTGGCCATCATTTACAGAATGCATTGAATAAGGAGCTAGGTAATCTACCTAACTTTAGGCGCTTTTCTTATATTTCTGCCTTTGGTGAAGGTTGGGGGCTATACAGTGAAAAGTTGGGATTAGAAGTTGGGTTTTATCAAGATGCCTACAGTAATTTTGGGCGTTTAACTTACGAAATGTGGCGAGCTGCCCGTTTGGTTATCGATACTGGAATTCATGCTAAAGGTTGGACACGTGAACAGGCTATTGCACTACTTGAGAATAATTCGGCATTATCTTCGCATAATATTAGAACTGAAGTTGATCGCTATATAAGTTGGCCCGGTCAGGCGCTGTCATACAAGCTTGGTGAAATTAAGATTAAAGAGTTAAGAGCTAGAGCGGAAGAACAGCTTGGGGATAAGTTTGATATAAGAACTTTTCATGATGAAATATTGAAAAATGGTTCAATTCCTCTATCTATTTTAGAGGAGCAAATGGAACAATATATTAAAGCTAAACTGTAACCGATATTAATAATATTCACTGTAGGTTAACGATATCGTTAGCCTACAAAAAGCTTCAATTGGATTCATTTGCTAATATTGAGAGTGAATTATTTTTTTATGGGAAAGCTTAAAAATAATGAATTAACTCGCTCTTAAAAAAGATAACCAACTGCTTCTTCCAAATAATTTTTCATGAATTAATTCAGCATTGATATCTGTGCTAGTGCTTTTCAGGCTCTGGCTGATTTGGATAGGAATACCATGTTCATCGTTAGGTTCTTTAGCCAGATTTAAAACCTTAGGTTTATCAAGCGTTACATTAAAATTATCTTTAATTACAGCTACTTTAGGACGAAGTCTGGATTTACTGGGTTGTTCAACAACAACACCGATAGCATTGTTGGTTAGTTTAACAAGACTGCCTGTGGGGTAAATTCCAATCGCTTGAATGAAGGCTTCAACCATTTCGTTTTGAAAGAGCTCGCCTCGAGTGTTATACAAATGAGAAATTGCCTCTGCAGGTGTTAATGCATCTGCACCAGGATAAGGATTGATCAATTGTTCGTAATAATCTGCAATACCAGCGACTCTAGCCAAGAATGGAATACGGTTGCCTATCAGCTTTCTAGGATAGCCTGTGCCATTGTTGCGCTCACAATAAGCTGAAAGAATATAGTTAACTTGGTGACTGGCAGAAAACATTTTATGTGTTTCTTGTAATGTTAACTCAACGTGTTGTTGAAATAATTCGGTTTCTTCTGCTGACTGACGACTGTATAGAAGCTCTTTTGGTAACTGACATTTTCCAATTGGTGCAAGTAAAAGGGCTGTCCCTATATCACGCAAATCGAATTTTGCTAACCCTAAATGGCGAGCAAAAATAATTGCCCATACAGCACTTCTGATTGCTTGTTGGTGAAGTGCTTCGTTATCATCATTAATACGACATAACCAAGCCAGTGCATTAGGATTCTTAAGTACGCTTTTTACCATTGATGCTGATGCTGCACGAACTTCTGAAACATTAACATAACCGTTTTGACGCATATCTCTATAGATAAAAGACATTTGCGTTGATATTTGCTCAAACATGTCACTTGCAAGTTTAACTTCACGGTTGAACTTACTGGTTACACTATAATTTTCAACACGGGGTTTAAAGCGAGCTTTTTCACTCATTAAACGGCGAGTTCTGGCGTCAATTTCTATTTTTTTAGCTGAAGAGTTAGTCGTTAAGTTTAAATGAGATTTTATATCTACTTTACTTAAAAATTGATCAATATAGACTTTGTTACAGTAGTGAGAAAGAAGATCCATTTCTTCTTGCTTGGTAATGTAAAAACCTTGGATAGGGAAGGGAGTTTGTACCCATGGCACATCCAATTTCGACACATACATGCCGACTTCTAGATTTTGTACAGGTATTTCCTGAGTTGTTAAATGCATTACCGGGTGCCTCTAATGGAGATATATACGTTCTCCCGAACAACAAATACATTCCTTTTATGATTGCTCAGTATAACGCTAATCATCTCATAATAAAGGAACAAGTTCACATATAAGATGCAATATTTTTGAGATATTTTCGTCAATATTTTGCACTAAACCCTATTTTAAAAAGGGTTTTAATAAGCTTTAAACTTAATGTATTTTGTTAATAAAGTTATTTAACTGTTTGAAAAACAAATTATTTATTTTAATCTTCAAGGCCAAAGCCATAGCTTTACTCAAACTGGCCTTTAAGGAATTAAAATTTAAGTTCTTATACTTTAAACTATTTATTACGCTAATTATTATTTGCAATAATGACTGCTCGTTTTGGAGCAGGATAACCTTCAATAGTTCTATTTATATCATCAGGGTCAAGAAAGTTTTCCAAAGAATGAAATTGCATCCAGTCTGTAGCTCTTTGTTCTTCAAGACTAGTTTGATTGACATCAACTGTTCTAATATTCTTAAAGCCACAACGCGCTAACCATAGCTCTAAAGCTTTTATTGAAGGCAAAAACCAGACATTTCTCATTTGAGCATATCGATCTTGTGGTACTAAAACTTGATTTTCATCACCATCAATAATCAAGGTTTCTAGAATTAGCTCGCCCGATTTATTTAGCAAAGCTTTTAAGTCGAGTAAGTGTTGTATGGGAGACTTGCGATGATATAAAACTCCCATCGAAAAAACACTATCGAAACCACCGGGATTCCCGTATGGCATGTCTTCAATACCAATTGGTAATAGGTGTACTGCTGGGTCTTTGATATAGCGCTTAATGATTGAAAATTGAGCTAAAAATTTTTGTGAAGGATCGATGCCAAGCACCAGTTTTGCACCTTCTCCAAACATTCTCCAGCAGTGGTATCCATTTCCACAGCCTACATCTAAGATCGTTCGGCCTTCAAGATTACTTAAAAAGGGTTTAATGCGTTCCCATTTCCAGTCGGATCGCCACTCAGTATCGATTTGGGTACCAAATAAACTATACGGACCTTTTCTCCAAGGGTGCAGTTTTTGCAATTGTTGTATGAATGATTGACGAGATGTTTCTTTAGCTTGTGATTCAAAATCCTGTAATGTACCAACAGTAACATCATCAGTTAAAGAAATGCTGCTTGGCTCAATCACTGGTAATATATTTATTAGACTTTCCCATTCACTAAACTCACCATGAGAGTAGCTTTCCAAGCGTTTACTCACTGCATCTACTAAAGGAGTATACCAGTCGTTGATTGCTGTATGCCGTAAGTCGTTTTTAAGTTGGGTGTAATTGATCATTGAGATACTTAATTATAAAGTGGTTATTGTTTGGACTATTTGATTGCAACAAAAGAAGCGAAATTAAATTGTTGTAACCATACTGCACTAGATTCAAACCCTGCATCAAGCAGACGGTTTTGATGACACTCAATTGTGTCGGGAACGAGTACCGTTTCCAGAGCATTACGTTTTTGGCTAATTTCTAGATCGCTATAACCATTATCTCGTTTAAATTGGTGATGTAGATCAATCATTAACTGGTTAGTTTTATCATCTGAAAAAAGTATTTTTTCTGATAACAATAAGAGTCCACCATCATTCATTCCGGTGAAAATTTTATTGAGTAGAGCTTGTCTGTCAGCTTCAGGAATAAATTGTAATGTAAAATTGATCACAACCATAGAGGCATTCTGAATATGAATGTTTTGAATATCATCATGGACAAGCTCGATAGGTGATTTATGCTTGAATGCATTAATATGTTGCTGACAGCGTTGGAGCATATCGATTGAGTTATCCACGCCTATAATTTTGACATTTTCATGTAAAATGCCATTACTGATGGATAAACTGGCT
>JAUIHB010000144.1 GCA_030432465.1 Gammaproteobacteria bacterium | reverse complement strand
TGCCGTTGGCGAAATATAAATTCCACCTGTCCAGCTAGTTGTACAATAAAATTGAGACTTTCGAAGTTCTCTTGTTTTATAGAGAACAACAGAAGCCCCCTTGGCGGTATATCCATATTTATGTAAATCAACTGATAATTTAATGGTGTTTGAAGTACCACCAACGGACAGCGCTGACAGTGACAAATGTATTTTAGTTTGCCAAACCTGTGACTCTCAACTCAAAGGCGATACAGAATTAGATATGACTCATTGGCGCTGTCTTAATGACAGTATGTGGAGTCAGGTTCCAGCGGTACAAATAACCGCATGGCGAATGTTAAAAAGACTTACGCCTGAAACCTGGGCGCAGGACTTACTCGACATGTTATATCTCGATGAGAAATTGCAAGCTTGGGCTGAGGCGGGCCTGCCTTTAGAAAATGATGCACCGACACTTGATAGCAATGGCACTCCATTGCAAGCCGGAGATACTGTAACTTTAATTAAGGATCTCGAGGTTAAAGGTGCAGCTTTTACCGCTAAACGAGGCACAGCAGTCAGAAATATCTCATTGACTAACAATCCAGAGCATATTGAAGGAAGAGTTAACGGTACACGTGTTGTTCTGGTTAGCCAGTATTTAAAAAAGTCGAACTGACTTTAATCCTTCGACTTTTTAGCACTTATTCCATAAAGTTTGGTTAATTTTTGTTGCGTTAAAAAACTCTTCTATGTTACTAAT
The DNA here is from genome assembly GCA_030432465.1 of Gammaproteobacteria bacterium. GTDB lineage: Bacteria > Pseudomonadota > Gammaproteobacteria > Enterobacterales > Kangiellaceae > Aliikangiella. The sequence continues at coordinate 8,574 of JAUIHB010000144.1, read as the reverse complement.
AGCACATAATCACCTGAGGGTGAATATGGACCGTAAATAACCGATGTAAATTGAGCAAAACGAATAAATGATTAAGCCCGTTAACATTCATATAGCAAAGAGTATTGCTTTCGCACTGAGCACATGCATCAGTCATTTTGCTATGTTGGCTACTCATCAGTCTTTTGCTCTAGCTTCGATTAACGTTTCTGTTATCCGCCGTCGCCGCCGTACCTACTTGGCTGGGTGCGATGGTTGATAGTCAATAACTAAAAAACCAAATCGCTAAAACCCGGCCATCCAGCCGGGTTTTTTTATGCCTGTTTTTCAAGAATTTAATGCTAAATAACTTAAAATCTAAAGAGAGAGTACAACCCATGCAACACTTCATTAGCACCGCTGACTGGGAACAATCAGAGCTTCAATCCATGATAGATCTCGCCAATCAATTTAAACAAGGCCCAACTGGTAATGCCTTGAAAAACAAATCCATTGCGTTACTTTTTTTTAATCCAAGCTTAAGAACCAGAACTTCTTTTGAATTGGGGACATGGCAGCTCGGGGGGCATGCTATCGTTTTAGAACCCGGAAAAAGTTCATGGCCACTTGCATTTGAGTTTGGAGATGTAATGGATGGAACTGCTGAAGAACATGTTATTGAAGCTGCACAAGTATTATCTCGATATTGTGATTTAATTGCGATAAGAGCATTTCCCAAGTTTGAAAACTGGCAACAAGATAGACAAGACACCGTTATAAAGTCATTCGCTAAATATGCCAGCGTGCCTGTAATTAACATGGAAACTATTACTCACCCCTGCCAAGAACTGGCGCATATGCAAACAATTCAAGAAAAACTGGGGACACAAAAAAATAAAAAATATGTACTAACATGGACCTATCATCCAAAACCATTAAATACGGCAGTTGCTAACTCTTCTCTACTGATTGCTTCCAAATTCGGTATGGATGTCACCCTACTTTGCCCAACACCTGACTACTTATTGGATGATCGCTACATGAAACTTGCAGTTGAAAATTCAGAAAAATATGGCGGAAGCTTTCAGGTTACCCATGATATTGAAGAAGCTTATAGCGGCGCAGAAGTTATTTATGCAAAAAGCTGGGGCTCACTAAATTATTTTGGCAATTGGGAACAGGAAAAACTGATCCGCGAGCAATATAAGCATTTTATTGTTGACCAGCAAAAAATGGCATTAACTAACAGTGCTATTTTTTCTCATTGCTTACCACTGCGTCGTAATATCAAAGCAACAGATGAAGTCATGGACTCTAATTATTGTGTAGCCATAGACGAAGCCGAAAACAGACTTCATGTGCAAAAAGCAGTTATGACCCAATTGCTCACTCAAAAAATTTAATCATTATCAATATTTAATTTATTAAAATTTTAGGAAAATTATCATGTCTAACGATAAAACAAGTAATAAAAACTCGGAAAAAAAAGTAGTCTTAGCATTTTCTGGCGGACTCGACACCAGTTTTTGCGTTCCATATTTAATTGAACAAGGTTATCAAGTCACAACTGTTTTTGTGGATTCTGGTGGCGTTAACACTGAAGAAAAAAATACAATTAAGCAACGAGCTTTAGAACTTGGTGCTAACGAACATCTAGAGGTATCTATTGCTGAGAAGCTTTGGGAAGAAATTGTTACGCCGCTTATTTATAGCGGTCACTGGTATCAAAATCAATATCCATTATTATGCTCTGATCGTTACTTAATTGTTGAAGCTTGTTTAAAAATTTGTGATAAATTACAAACCAAAAATTTTGCTCATGGTTGTACAGGCATGGGGAATGATCAAGTAAGATTTGATTTAGCTGTTAATTGCTTAGGCGACTATAATATCATCTCCCCGATTAGAGAAATTCAGAAACTGACTTCACTCGTTAGAGATTATGAAAAAGATTACTTAATCCAAAAAGGTTTTTCAGTCTCAAATAAAGTATCAAGTTACTCTATCAACGAGAACTTACTTGGTACAACAATCTCAGGTTCAGAAATTGATTTATGGAAATCACCAGAACAATCCAGTTACGTGTTAACCAGCCAACCTTGTAGCGTTAATAATGAACCACAACAAATAACGTTAACCTTCAAACAAGGAAAACTCACTCACCTCAATCAAAAAGTATTAGGTGCAGAAATTACTGGCGAATCCGTTATGCAATCATTAAATAGCTTAGGAGGCGATTATTCCATTGGCAGAGGTATCTATACGGGTGATACAACAATTGGCTTAAAAGGAAGAATTGTTTTTGAATCTCCTGCACTTCACTTATTAAATATGGCCCATACCGCTCTCGAACAATGTGTCTTATCGAAAGCACAGAATCGATTTAAATCAACCATTGCTCAAAAATGGACCGAGCTAGTTTATGAGGGTTTATTTTATGACCCATTAAAAACAGACTTAGAAGCTTTTTTAGTTTCATCACAATCGCAAGTCACAGGAAAAGTAACTTTACTGCTAACTCAAGGTAATGCTTTAGCTGTTGAAGTCCAGTCAGAAAATATCCTGAATAATAAAGATGCTGTCTATGCACAGTCTGCAGCATGGAGCGTCGAAGAAGCACTTGGATTTATTAAACTTTTTGGTCAGTCTTCTACAATAGCCAATAATATTGTTAGAAAAAACAGTAAATCTACCCAGGAGCCACTCTAATGAGTGATAGTTTATTAACAACAACGCTAGAGCATTTGGGAAAATTGGTGAGCTTTGACACTCAAAATCCACCTAGAAATATTCAAACGAATAGCGCAATATTTAATTATCTGCAAGAAGAACTAGTCGGATTTGAATTTGAATTTTTTGATGCCGGTGATGGTTGTATCGCATTACTGGCAACTCAAGGAGAACCAGAAATATTATTTAATTATCATATCGACACTGTTCCAGCCGCGACTAACTGGACTCTTAATCCATTTAGTTTAACGCTTAAGCATGGCAAAGCATATGGCCTAGGTACTTGTGATATTAAAGGAGCAGCAGCTTGCATGTTAAGTGCGCTTGCTTATGTCAAACAGCAAGCGCCCCACTCTACACAACATCATATTGCATTACTTTTTTCTTCGGATGAAGAGTTTGGCTCAAGTAAGGCAATTCATTACTTTCTTGCTCAAAAAAATAACTATAAAAAAGTTATTGTGGCAGAGCCAACCCAAGCAAAAGCAGTACTGGCTCATCGAGGCATTCAATCTGCAACCGCTGTTTTTAAAGGCATAGCAGGACATGGTTCGGAAAAACGAGCATTAACTGAAAGTGCTATTCACAAAGCTTGTCAATGGTCCAGCTCCGCGATCGATTGGATCAAGTTACAAAAAACAGAAGTTAACGGTCTAACCGGTATACCTTTTAATATTGGAAAAATAGCTGGAGGAATCAAAGCCAATATGATTGCAGAAAATTGCGAACTAACTTTTGGTTTCAGGCCTCTACCGGGACAAGACTCTAAACAACTACTCAAGAAGCTTGCTCAATTAAGTACCGATTTATCACCAGATAAAATAGATGAAGGATTTTTTGGTCCATCATTACCAGCGGCCAATATAGAGGTAGATGAAGCTTTTAAACAAGCAACTCTACTCGCTAAAGAATTCGATTTAACTATTGGCAATGCTGTTAACTTTTGGACAGAAGCCAGTTTATTTTCTCAGGCAGGAAATATAGCCTTAGTTTTTGGTCCGGGTAATATTGAGCAAGCACATACGGCTGATGAGTGGGTAGCATTAGAGCAGCTGGAAATAGTCACCCAACACTATGTTGCGATGCTAAAGAAAATTAACTCATCAAAATTAACTAAACCACTCTCCCCTAAAATGACAGAGACCGTAACATGAATATTTCAGACAACCAACAGTCAGGAGCAAGCACTCATCAAATGATGGAGCACCCCAAAACAAAACAAACGATTATTCAATTACTTTCTAATCTTGCTAATCCACAAGAAATTGAACAGTATTTCAAGCGTTTTGTTAATGCAGGTCAAACACAATTTGCGGTCATAAAAATTGGTGGCTCTATCATTGAAAATGATCTCGATAATTTATGTTCATCTCTATCATTTTTGGTTCAAATAGGTTTATTTCCAATCATTGTGCATGGCGCAGGACCACAATTAAATACCAATCTCGAACAAGCAGGCATTGATTGTAATTTTATTGAAGGTCAGCGAGTTACTACGCCCGCCATTTTACAAATTGCTAAAAATACTTTTATACAACAAAATTTAAAGTTAGCTAATCAGTTGCAATCTCTTGGTGTTAAAACATCATCTATTACCACAGGTGTATTTACAGCTAAGCAAACTGAAAACTCCGATCTGGGTTTTGTTGGCGAAGTTACCCACATAAATACTCAACCTATCGCTCAGGCAATTAGCAATGGAGCAATACCGATTCTTTCCTCGCTAGCAGAAACAGAAACAGGACAAACGCTTAATATTAATGCAGATGTTGCCACTAACCAGCTAGCAATAGCGATAAAACCTTATAAAATTATTTTTTTAACAGGTACTGGTGGTCTTTTAGATGAAAATGGAAAAATCATTTCATCCATTAATTTAATTACTGAATACTCAAACTTAATTGAGCAACCTTGGCTACAAGGTGGAATGAAACTCAAAATAAAGCAGGTTGCAGAAATACTCAGTCAATTACCGAGTACCGCTTCTGTTTCAATTACCAAACCAGAAAATCTGGCTAAAGAATTATTTACTCACAAAGGTTCAGGAACATTAATTCGTAAAGGTGAATCTATTATGAGCCATGACAACTTAGAAACGGTTAAAAAAGGAAAATTAAAATCACTTATTGAATCTAGCTTTCAGCGTACTTTAGTCGATACTTACTTTGAAGAAATAAGTCTAAAAACAGCTTTGATAACCTACTGCTATCGTGCAGCAGCAATTATTACCAATGAAGAAGGCTACCCTTTTTTAGATAAGTTTGCGGTCGATGAAACAGCAAAAGGTGAAGGTTTAGGCAAAGCTATCTGGGAAAAATTAATTAGTCAAACCCCAGAGTTTTTCTGGCGTTCAAGGATAGAAAATCCAATTAATAGTTTTTACTATAAAAAGTCGGATGGCTGTCAAAAGTCTGGGGAGTGGATTGTTTTCTGGGTAGGATTTAATGATATGCAATTAATTCAAAAATTAATTGCAATTGCACTTAGCAAGCCCAAAACATTGAAATAGGAAGTGTAAAATGACATTAAATTCAGTATATCAAGTTGGAATTGTTGGTGTTAGAGGTTATGTAGGAAAAGAGCTTTTGCAAATAATTCTAAACCACCCTAATTTAAAACTCAGTTGGGTAAGTTCAAGACAGCTTGAAGGTCAACCATTAGAAAAACTGGCAAGTGGCTTTTCTGATATTACAATAGAGTCCTTATCGCCATTAGAAGTATCCCAGAAAAAAACAGATATTGTTATCTTGGCGCTTCCCAATGGTTTTGCCGCTCCTTATGTGAAAGCTATTGAAGAAAAACAAGTAGTTCAGCTTATAATCGACCTCTCAGCAGATTACCGTTTTGATCAAGATTGGCAATATCAGGTTCCTGAATTAACTGCCAAGAAAAACTTACTGAACAAACAACGTTCACAGATAAAGATATCAAACCCAGGCTGTTATGCCACTGCCATGCAGCTAGCTATTGCGCCATTTAAACAAATACTCAGTGCTCCAGCCAACTGTTTTGGTATATCAGGTTATAGTGGTGCAGGCACAACACCAAGCATCACTAACCAAGCTCACAACCTTAAAGAAAATATTATTGCTTATAAGCTCATTGAACATTTACATGAAAAAGAGGTTAGTCATCAACTTTCTCACCCTGTCAGATTCACCCCTCATGTTGCAGATTTTTTTCGAGGAATTCATATGACGGTTCAGCTAACGTTTGAAAGTCCAAAAAATAAATCAGACTTAAAAAATATTCTCAATCAATTTTATGCAGAAAGCCAATTAGTAAAAGTTACTGATGATATTCCTTGTATTCAACAGGTCAATAAAACGCATATGGCTATCGTTGGAGGATTGACAGTAAGTCAAGATGGAACTCGTGCCACTGTCGTTTGCTGCTTAGACAATTTACTAAAAGGTGCCGCGAGTCAGGCGATACAAAATATAAACTTGAGTCTCGGTTTAAATGAAGCAGTCGGTTTATCACCAGCATCAACTTCATTTGAATGGCAACAACCTAAAGCTTAATAACCAATCAGTGTTAATAATAACTATCCTGAATAGTTTGGAGTAAATAATGAGTAACCAACCACTTTGGCAAAAAAATAGCCCTGCATCAATTGATGAAAAAATCATGAACTACATGGCAGGTGAAGATATTTTACTAGATAAAAAACTCATCAGTTTTGACATTACGGCAAGTAAAGCACACGTCGAAGGTTTATTATCAATTAAAATACTTACCAAAGATGAGTCAGAAAAAATTCAAAACTGTTTAAACGAGTTGGAAATAGAAGTTTCTAATGATACTTTTCAATTAACCAATCAATTTGAAGACGGTCATTCCGCTATCGAGTTTTATTTAACCCAAAAACTCGGCGATTTAGGAAAAAAAGTTCATGCGGGGCGTTCTCGAAATGATCAAGTATTAGTTGCGACCCGACTATACTTAAAAGATACATTGCTACATGCACAAACCATCGTTAAAAATTCAGCACAAAATTGTTTAATGCAAGCAGAAAAAAACCAATCGCTCGCCATGCCTGGCTATACCCATTTGCAAAGAGCAGTACCATCTAGTGCAGGAATGTGGTTTGCCAGCTTTGCAGAAAGCATGATAGATAACTTAGCAATGCTCAGTTCAACATTAGAATTAATTGACTGTAACCCATTAGGAACAGCTGCGGGCTATGGTGTTAATCTAAAGCTTAATAGAGAGTTAACAACAAAAAAACTTGGCTTTTCAAGACTACAAATAAATCCCATTTACGCCCAGAATAGCCGCGGAAAATTTGAAATTTCGGTATTATCAGCACTCGCTCAATGTTTGCTGGATGTTCGTCGATTCAGCTGGGATCTCTCAATATTTACCACACAAGAGTTTGATTTTGTAACCCTACCAGACAATATGACCACTGGCAGCTCAATCATGCCAAACAAGCGTAATCCTGATTTAATCGAGCTAATGCGTGCCAGCTACTCAGTAGTTCAATCAGCCATTATTGAATTGCAATCATTACTTTCATTGCCATCAGGTTATCAACGAGATTTACAGATGACTAAAGCCCCGATGATACGAGCAATCACACATTCGCTAGAAACGCTCAACATGTTTAACCGAGTGGTTAAAGCCATGCAATTTAAATCAGAAGTATTAGCTAACGCTTTTGAACCAAGTATGTTTGCAACAGATTTCGCGGTTGAACTAACCACTCAAGGTATGCCTTTTCGAACAGCATATCAACAAGTAGCACAACAGACCGAACAACTATCTGAGCGCAATGCCAAAGACTCCATCCAACAACGCACTTCTCCGGGTGCATGTCACAACTTAATGTTAGATGAGCTAAAACTTCGTCTTGAAAAAATATCATAAGATAATATTCAACTAAAAAGCAGCGAAATTCGCTGTTTTTTAGTTAATTATGTAAGCTTACTCCACAATGGAAAATGCAAGGCCCCATTGCCCTTTATATTTAACCGAGACTGTTTAAGTAAGGTGTAACGCCTGCAACTATCGGTAAATTCAAACTCGCTCCAAGTGGTGAAACAATTGCTCTATCTAATGTTATCTGACAGCCATCAGCTAACAATCTAGCAATAAGTAATCTGATTTGATTATCTGATGGGCGTGGCGCTAATACAATTCTTCCACCAGAAGCATGGCGTCTTGATATACGATTAATCTGACCAATGGTCTTGGTATATTCATAATGATAATCCCCGTTTCTAGGCTGCGTTCTATACTGGTTCTCTACAATATTTAATGCCTGCCTTCGAGCAATTGCAGGTGTATTTCTAATATCTCTTCGTACTTGATCTCGATCAGCTAAATTATCAAAGAAAATATGCCCTTTAGGACTATTAGTCATATCAATAAGAGGACCACTCCGATGACTTGTTCTTAAGCGGCCACAACGTAGTGCAGTATTTAGATTAATCAATCCCCCCTCAGCAAAATAAAATGTTGGGGAGCGGTTATGAGTTGCGGTAGCAAAACAAAAATTTCTAGCATTAAACAGCTGACTAATTTGTACGCGACGAGCGACGGGAAGGTCAAAATATTCCATGAGATATTACCTCTTAAACTAAAGTGTTTTTAAACCATTCAGGATTATCTCATAATTGATTTTCAAAAAATCACTTTATAGTAAAAATATGTTTATATATTGCTAATTCGAGATTTTCAATTTAATCAATTGCAGACACTAAGCTTCTCTCATCGAACATCATCAAAATATTAGTCTGCATATCCTAACTCGTTTAACGCTTATTTAATTTGAGAGGCCTTTTTCGCCAAACTCAAACGTATTGCTATGTTTTTTCTGGCTACTCAATATCAAACTCTAAATGGCCTCTTATACTGGACCAATAAGTAGCTACAACTGGC
>JAUIHB010000143.1 GCA_030432465.1 Gammaproteobacteria bacterium | reverse complement strand
ACCCCACCATTCCACCTTGCTCAACTTGTTCTTGCGTATTTGGTGCCTGAACTAATAATCCTAAAATACTTCCACCGGTAGGATCTAAAGCAAATCCGGTATAACCTGATTGACTTTCTTCTAACGCCTCTGCCGTTGATAAAAATCGACTACTTGGTTGACGAACTAATTCAGCCACCGTTTCAGTATCACTAATCCATTCTAAATATTTACCATCAGCAATCAGATTAAAACTACCAACTCGAATAATAGGCTTAGTCACCTTTTGACCATCAGCTAAGGTTACACTACGTTCAAAACGACTGACTTTACCGGACTCTGTCATCTCTCGTTGTAGCTCAAACCAAACTTTTTCAATTTCTTCAATAGATGCTAGCTCAGAAGAAGATCCCATTTTCTTAGCCAGATTTCCTAAAAATTCACCACGCCCCGGATATTCAGCAGATACAACCGATGTAGAAAATTTACTTTGAGTATCGCCAGAAACCTGCTGTAGTACGCCAAACAACTCTTTTAAGGAACCTAAACGTTTATTAAGCGCGTCATTAAGATTCGCAATCTGTATTTCATTTTCTTCAAAGTTGGTTTCAAGTTGCTCAGAACGTGCAACCGCTTGATTACGATTTTGTGTCGCATTATTCAATAACTTATCTTGTTCAGTTTTTTGCTGAATAAACAGCTTTTCTCGCTGTTGGTTTTCTTTAGATTGTTGATATTGACCCTGTTCTAGTTTTTTTAGCAAAGCATCTAAACTTGCTGTATTTTCAGCAGCCAAAAGCGGCATGTTAAAAATAGTTATTGAGCTAATCAGACAAGTCATTATTAAAAATTTAAACTTCATCATGTTTTCCTATTACTCTGCTGCTGGAACTGGCACGACAATCATATCGGGCGCTAATTGTTTTTGAGCCATGCGTAATCCCTTAATGGTTTGACTTCTAAATTCATTATCTAAAGCTTCCCATTGGTTTGAGCTCTTATTCCAAATGCCCATCGAGCTTCTGTCACGCGTTTGGTATAACAGAGCCACCCGACCAATTCTTAAAAAATTAACTTCCTGTTCATTACCATTTACCTCGGCTAATCCAGTATAAGATTCGATGGTGCGTCCATAATCTACTTCAACTTGATAAGCCTCTAAAACTCGGCGAAATTTTTCTGATACCGCAACATCAGCACGATCCATAATATGACTTAAACGCGTTAAACGTGTTTCTCGCTCTTCTTTTAAAAAAGGTACATCCAACGCAACAAAGTCCCTTAACCCCTCTATCATTCGTAGCATCAAAGGAGCAATCTGGCGCTCAATAACACTCACCTTATCCATAGAGTCACTCAAACGCTGCATTTCCAAGGCTTGATTTTCAATTTGCCGTTCCATCTGCTGATTGTAAATCTGCAAACCATCTATTTCTTTATTGATCGCTTTAAATTGCTGCAATTTACCTTCAATTTGTTCTGCTAGCCTATCGATTTTTTTTTGAGAAGAAATAGCTAATTCGTTTATCACCGCACTTTTATCGACAATTGGTTTAAGTGATGAATTTGTTTCTGCTAATGCAGATAAAAACAAACCAGAAAAACTGAAAGATGCCACTAACAAAGAGCACACCGATTTATTCATTGAATACTTACCTCTACTAATTAAAATTAGACATCCATGTCTAGCTATCGAGCTTTAATAACTTATCGGAGAAATTGTGCTCGATCATCCTGACCTTTCTGCCTTTTGCCCTTTCAACAAAAATGACAACTTCATGACCTAACGATTTATTGCTAACGGAGGTATTGATGATCCGAATACAAATTTATTGAGATAGAGTCACGAATATTCAGAGGGGAGATTTTATAGAAAAAATATTTCAAATGTCTTACAGATTTATTACACAATTAATATGCATTGAATAATATTGAAATATATTGGTCATAAATTGATTAAAAACGTCAATCATGAAGTATATTAACTAAAAAAGGAGGGCGAACCCTCCTAAGTAACTTAACAACCAAACTAGTAATAAAAGTTAGAACTCAGTACTAAATTGTAATGATACTTCTGTGCCGACAGTTTCTTTTAAAATACTAATGCCTTCTTGCTCAATAATTTTTTCTTCATCTAACAAGTTTTTAAGCTTTAGTTTCATCGTACTATCGTAAGTAGGATACCAGGTATAAACAAAATCCAGTGAGTGGAATGACTGCTCTTGTGCATCTTCAAAACCATTAACACCAGGGATGATCACACGAGGCCCAAACACGTTATAGACTAACGTTGCAGAATGTTCATTACTCAATGCATCCCAACCAAACTGTAAGTTAACAACCCACTCCGAATGACCGATTAAACGACGTGAATTATTAGTTATTACTGAAGTTACATTTTCTGAGGTATTTAGTGCTTGCTTTAACTGTTCTTCAAATAGACAACTAGTATCAGGATTTATATCCGAACAAATATTCACTTCAGAGTCAGAAACTGTGAAATTTCCAGTCATAAAATAATTAGCAAAATCGTCCCCGATAAAAGAAAAATCTTTTAAAAACTCAATTTCTACACCAATTAGCTCGCCATCTTCTGCATTCGCTGTTAATAATTGAGGTGCTCCTTCGGTTGCACTGGGCAACTCTACCATTTCAATGGGCGTATCAATTTGTTTAGCAAATATAGCAACCGATAAATTCTCGCCGGTTTCCATATACCATTCCCAGCGAAGATCCATATTTTGTACTTCAGCACTTTGAAGTGAAGTTGAACCTCTCACCAAAAATTCCGTTAATGGGTCGATATAAAAACTGCTTGAAATATCTCTTAAGTCTGGACGAATTGCCGTTTGGCTATAGTTAAAACGAAACTGCATTTCACTGTCTAAAACATAAGTCGCTGCTACAGAGGGGTACCATTCATCTTCCATAAAAGGTAAAGCAGCCAGTTCAGCACCTTCTACATCAAAAAACTCAGAGTGTGGTTGAAAAGGTACTGAAACTTGTCTGAAGTCTTCATAACGAGCACCCACCGTAAAACGCCAGCTAGAAGTTAGCTCCATATCCGCCATTAAATAATAAGCATCGATTAAAGTTGCAGCTTTATATTTATCACCACCGTTAGTCTGATCATCTAATCGAACACTATAATCAGGCTGGCCTAAATTGGCATCAGAAAAAATTTGCGCATAATCATTACCTTGCAGGTAAAGCGAAGGAATTGCAAAAGTTTGAATGGCAATTTCTATATTATCGGCAGAACGCTCTTTTTCAACGAAATCGGCTCCTGCCTTCAATTCGATACTTGAACTATCAAAATAAATCGGCAGTGAAAAATTCACCCCATAATTTTCAGCGTCATCAGTTAAGTCTTGAAAATAATATTTTGTATCGACATCGCTAGCAATACGCTCCTGACGTTGACCACCTTCTAAATTCACTCTGAAAAATGACTCAAAGCCACCGGGCGCATAACGCTCAGCCCGACTTGCACTGTAATACCAATCAACACCCAGATTCATATACTCAGGGAAATTATGTTTACCTTTCAATTGATGCGAAATCATTTCACGTTCTTCATACACCACATCAAGTTGGCGTCTTTCATCATCTGGTTCATTAATCGTGTTAGTTGATTCAAGTAAACGATCACGCATTCTGTCTCGCGTATCACGCAACATGATGTTATTCAGTTCAAATTGATGATCATCACTTAAATTAAAACCTAAATTAACCATCCCGCTAAGTTTAACGTTATGCTCAGTCGAGGCACCATCGACAAACTCATTAATGGTGACTCCATTGCTAGTACGCGCAAGATTATTAACATTTCGCTCATCCGACACATGCCACTTATTTTTATAAGCAAACGCCGCTAAAAAACCTAATTCAGAACCATTATCCAGATCCAGACGGTCACCAAAGGTTAAGTTCAATCCAACGTCTGGATCAACACTGTCTTTTTTAGCCGAAAAGTCACGATTCAAAGAACCAAACAAGCTGACCGCGTCAGCATTAGGAATGCTGTTAATACCGTCATTAGCAAAGGCCTGTTCGAAAGCTGTAGGCAATTCACGCAATCCATCATCTTGACCATGCCAATCATCATCACCTCCTTCATACCAAGGTGATTCATCCGAGTTCTTAGTATTGGTCCCCAATTCTCCCCCAATACGAAACGTAGTTTCACTTGGAATCGACTTAATTCGTATATTGACATTTCCGCCAGCAAAATGAGCAGGCAATTCAGGTGAATAAGCTTTTTGCACACTTAAACTTTCAATAATAGTTGCAGGAAATAAATCTAATGGAAGTACCGAACGAGTTGGATCTGGACTAGGTACTGTCATACCATCAAGTTGCGTTGCAGAATAGCGCTCACCTAATCCGCGAATATAAATAAATTTGCCATCAACCAAAGTTAAACCAGTAACTCGGCGTAACGCAGATGCAGCATCGCTGTCACCCGTTCTTGAAATTTGTTCTGCACCTAAAATATCCGCAACAAAAGCTTGTTCTTTTCTTTCATCTAATACCGCTTGCGCGCTACCCTGCAAGCGACTGCCAGTAACTACCACTTCTTCTATTTCTTCATTTTGTAACGAGTCTTCTTGTTCAGTTTCTGCGGCAATCACATGACCAACAAAACTGCTCGCTATTAATGCTAAACAAACTGCGCGCGCAGTTTTGCTTGGCATAAGGAATTTTTTCTTGCTTCTCATAACTCACTCCAACAAGTTACTGATTCAGTAACTGATGATTACCTTTAAGATCGGGTTTATATTTTTAAGCCAGCGCTTAAAAAGTCAGGTAAGGCACTCAAGTACCTTACCTGTATTTCAATGATTTAATTCACATCCTTATCGATATTTTTTTTCCCATCAATATTGAAATGTTAATCTAATCCCACACTTACCCAACCAGCAGTCCAATCATCACCCGCTTTAACTGCACCGATAAAATCAACTGAATCAAACCAAGTATCAATCGCATCCATATCGGCAGCCGCAGCATCAGTGGTTGTTTCAAAACCATTAATCACATCACTCATTCCCGCAGCAACTGAATTACCAGTTTGAGCTAAGAACCATTGCTCAGTAGTTTGCGTTGCCGTGGCATCACCTTTAAAGTTTTCGCCATTTTCACAAGCCATTACCGAGTGAGTCATGACTAAGTTGCCATTAGAAACGTTCGCTTGAGCTTCTGCACCGCTAATTTCTAAACACTCTCCCATAGCAGCAGGTCCCGTCACAATAACGTTGTGTAATGCGCCTGCCGTTCCATTACGCAATAAAATACCTTCTGAACCTTCGTCAGTTGCGGTACTACCGATAATGGTTATGTTTGCCACGATTGGATTAGTCAATGGTGTTGAAGCTGGTGCACCTTCACTGTTATCTAGCTCAAAACCACGATGTGCTTTGGTATCATTGTGCTTAACTAAAACGTATTGTGCTTTACCGGTCCAACCGAATGACCAGTCAAAACTATCATCCCCATTTCCAGTTAACACCACATGCCTAACGTTCACAGTGCCGCCAAAAAACTCAACGCCATCATCAAGATTTTCATGGACTTGTATGTAATCAACAGTTGTTTGGTTACCCACGCCCGCAAATGAAATACCGTTCAACTCATCACCAGAGCCCAACGCTTTACCGGCTTGTTTAACCACGACATAACGCAAGGTACCAGAATTATCGGTTGGGTCATCGCCACCATAAAGGCCAGCATCGCCTTCAGCACTGATACTACAATTAGCAAGCTCTGTTGCATCCGCATCATCACCTGCATCAGCAGTGTCGCATAAATTAGAAGGCGCATTACCCAACAAGACCAAACCACCCCATTGACCAATATCGGTTACTCCCCCAGTGACATCCTGAATAGACGTCATAATGATAGGTGCAGAAGCACTACCTAATGCCTCGATCTTTGAGCCACGACGAGCCACTAAAAAGTCATCACCAGTTTCCCCAATAATAGTGGTGCCAGGTTCAATATAAAGCGTTGTATTATCAGCCCGATCATTGCCAACAGCAGTACGTCCTTTTAATATCCAATGCTTATCACTCGTCAGTTTTACATCACTGGTAAAAACAACATCAGTCTCTAAAACGTAGACAGGCTTGTCGGTTAACGCTGGATAGCCTGCAGAAGAATCAACAGCTAAACCTTGCACATCAGCAGCAGTAACATCTTCTGGGATCCCCGTATTCACAGCAACGGTCCATCCGTCCATCCAGTTTGTATTACCGTCAAAAGCACCAATATAATTGGTTGCGGCGAACCAAGTGTCATCATAAGCCGATGCTGCACTAACGCCTGAACCTAAAAGTACAGAACCAGCGCGTGGGGTGTAACCGTCAGCTAAAAAGTTAAGTGCTTCGACATTATCAAATGCACTGTTACCTTCTTGTGCCAGAAACCAAGCTTCAGTTGTTTGAGTTGCGGTAGCATCTCCTTTAAAGTTTTCACTGTTTTCACAGGCAATTACCGAGTGAGTCATCACTAAGTTACCAGCAGTTGCGTTAGCCTGAGCTTCTGCGCCACTCACTTCTAAGCATTCACCCATGCCTGCCGGACCTGTCACAACAAAGTTATGTAAACGCCCTGCAGTACCGTTGCGCAACAAGATGCCCTCTGAACCTTCATCGGTTGCGTTGCTGCCAACAATAGTCACATTAGAAACAATTGGGTTCGTCAATGGCGTTGCCTCTGGTGCACCTTCGCTGTTATCCAACTCAAAACCACGATGTGCTTTAGTGTCGTTATGTTGAACATAAACAAATTGAGCCCGACCAGTCCAACCAAACGACCAGTCAAAACTGTCGTCGCCATTCCCCGTTAATACAACGTGACGCACATCAACAGTGCCGCCAAAGAACTCAACACCATCATCCAAGTTTTCGTGCACCTGAATGTAGTCCACCTGAGTACCGTTACCTACACCAGCAAAGGAAATACCATTGAGTTCATCACCTGAGCCAAGCGCTTTACCGGCTTGTTTAACTATCACAAACTTAAGAGTACCGGAATTATCAGTAGGGTCATCACCACCATAAAGTCCCGCATCACCTTCAGCATTAATACTACAATTAGCTAGTTCAGTTGGATCAGCATCATCCCCAGCATCTGCGGTATCACATAAATTAGAAGGCGCATTTCCTAACAAGACTAAACCACCCCATTGACCAATACCGGTTTCGTTGTCAGTCATATCCTGAATGGAAGTCATCGTAATTGGCGCAGCACGCGTACCAACAGCTTCAATTTTTGAACCTCGGCGAGCGACCAGAAAATCATCTCCAGTTTCACCAATCAAAGTAGTACCTTGCTGAATATATAAAGTGGTATTGTCTGCACGATCATTACCAACTGCCGTTCTACCATTCAATATCCAGTGGGCATTGTTGGTTAATGTAACGTCAGAAACAAAAGTTGTATTTTCTGCTAAACGATAAACAGGTTTGTCGGTAATTTCAGGAAACTCGCTAGACGCATCAGTAGCTAAACCTTTTTGGAATGCATTTTCTACATCCGATGGGAAACCCCCTTTAACACCAACCGTCCAACCTTCAGTCCAATCGGTTGAGCCATTAAATGCCCCAATATAATCAACTGAGTCGAAAAAGGTATCTAACGTAGAAACATTCAAGCCAGTCCCTAATAGTGGGGAGCCAGATTGAGGCTGATAACCGTTTACAGCTAAATTTAATTGTGAAGAGTCACTATAAGCACTGTTACCAGTTTGCGCTAAAAACCATGCTTCAGTTGTTTGAGTTGCTGTGGCATCACCTTTAAAGTTTTCACCATTATCACAAGCTATTACTGAGTAAGTCATCACTAGATTACCTGCGTCAGCATTTGCCATCGCTTCATCACCACTCACTTCCAGACACTCACCCATCCCCGCAGGGCCAGTCACTAATACATTGTGTAATTGTCCTGCCGTACCATTTCGTAATAAAATACCTTCAGAGCCTTCATCACTAGCGGTGCTACCGACAATTGTAATATTGGCAACAATTGGGTTAGTTAACGGTGTTGCAGCTGGCGCGTTTTCGTTATTATCCAGTTCAAATCCCCGGTGTGCTTTAGTATCATTATGCTGAACATACACATACTGAGCTTTACCAGTCCAACCAAATGACCAGTCAAAACTATCGTCACCATTCCCTGTTAACACCACATGTTTAACATTAACTGTGCCACCAAAAAATTCGACACCATCGTCCAAGTTTTCATGAACTTGAATGTAATCGACTTCAGTACCGTCACCTACACCCGCAAAAGAAATACCATTCAGTTCGTCACCAGATCCCAAAGCTTTGCCCGCTTGTTTAACTACAACATAGCGCAGAGAACCAGAGTCATCGTTTGGATTGTTACCACCAAATAAACCAGCATCACCTTCGGCATTAACGCTACAGTTTTCTAATTCAGTTGCATCGGCATCATCACCATCATCTGCAGTATCACACAAGTTTGCAGGCGCATTACCTAAAAGAACCAGACCACCCCACTGACCAATATCAGTAGCTTCACTGGTTATATCTTGAATTGAAGTCATCGTAATTGGTGATGATTGAGTACCAACCGCTTCAATTTTTGAGTCACGTCGCACCACAAGAAAATCATCTCCAGTACGACCAATAATAGTGGTTCCAGCTTCAACCGTTAAAGTTGCCGAGTCTGCGCGATCATTACCAACAGCCACACGCCCAGATAAAACCCACAATGCATCATTGCTGAAAGTAACGTCGCTGGTTAATGTACCAGTAACCTCACACACATTATCAAAATTACCTATTGCATCGACTTTTGAAGCAAAGTCAGGGCATTCAAACCCAGTTACTGGATCTACCGGGTCAGTCGGAGTATTTACGACTTCATCACCTTCCGTAATATTTATATCGCTGCCGCCACAGCCTGCAAGCGATAAAACACCAGCTACTGCACCGACCGAAATCAGTTGCTTAAAATTCATATTTTTCTCCACAGGGAATTACTACCTAATAAAAAATCTCAAGTAGAGTAGCTAGAGAGAATGTCAGAAAGATTACAAAAGATGACAGTTAAGTGACATCTCGCTTTGAAATTCACTAAAAAATGAAGTTTGACTTTGTTACAAAAAAGAACAAGAACTTGAGAGTCAGCATTAGGAATAAAATCAGCGAGATTAGGTTATCGATTTAATAAATAGAATTTTGAGAAGAATATTAGGGCGTGTTTATCTTTCATTCTTTGAGATTGCCGAAGCCATTTTTTTGTCCTGCAAGGCAAAAGATGTATCCTGTAGTCATTCTACAGGTTCAGCTTTTAACGCAGCAGGGCGAAAAAAT
>JAUIHB010000142.1 GCA_030432465.1 Gammaproteobacteria bacterium | reverse complement strand
AAGCAATCCCAAAAGCAAAAAACATTTTTAATACAATGTTTAAGTAACTACTGATGTCCGGTAAAACTTGTACTCCTTCAGGACCTGCGGCAGTGAGGTAAGTCCAAGCTAAAGGAAATACAATAAAATAGGCGAAAGCGAGACCTGAGTAAAAAAGGATGATACTTGAAAATAGTAGCGGGAAAGCAAAGCGTTTTTCATGTCGATACAAACCGGGTGAAATAAAAGCCCATGCTTGGTGTAAGATATAAGGCATTGCAATAAATACAGATAAAATAGCTGTCATTTTAAAAGGAGTTAAAAAGGGAGAAACGATATCTGTTGCGATCATCGCTGAGTTTTCAGGCAGTCTTTCCCGTAGCGGCGCTGCTAGAAATAGATAAATATTATTAGCCCAGTAAATCAAACTTAAAAAAACTATCAAAACAGCAGCAACGGAGTGTAACAATCGATTACGCAACTCTAATAAATGTGCCATTAAAGGCATATCATTATCCGCTGCTTGCTTTGAAGAGGAATTATGTTTATTCGTCATTTGTGTTGGGAGTACGTTTGTTATTGGGTTGGGAAGGAGGTAATTCTTCTGTTGATGATTTATTTTCTGAATCATCAAGGGTGACTTGAGTATTGCTATTGCTGGAGTTAGTCAAATCATTGGATATTTGATTTATATCTTTTTGCATATCATGAAAAGACTCTTTAATAGAGTTAACATCAAGCTCTTCTTGCATTTGTTGTTTCTGCTGTTCGATTTGTTGCTGTAATTCTTGCACTTTTAACTCTCGGTCAATTTCATCTTTGATCGAGTTAAAGCTTTGTTTAGCCTTACCAACCCAAAGACCAAGTGTCCTAGCCGCCTTAGGTAATCTTTCAGGCCCCAGGACTATCAGTGAAATGATACCTATGACGAGTAATTCCAAAAAGCCAATATCAAACATGGTATTGCTATCTCAACTATTCCGACTTATTTTTTTCTTTAGTCTCTTCTTTGATAACTTCACCTTCGATTATTGTGCCGTTACCTTTTTGATCAAGCTTGTCATTTTTTTCTTGATTCTCTTTTTCACCATCATTGACTGCTTTTTTAAAGCCTTTTAGTGCGCCCCCCAAGTCAGAGCCTATATTCTTTAATTTTTTAGTTCCAAAAAGTAATATAACAATTACTAATATTAGAATAAGGCTTGGCATACTAATCATGATTTTTTACTCTCTTAACAGTTACAGTCGATGTAGTTCGTACAAATATAGTGTCGATTTTAAAAGCAATGAACAATTAAAAATATTGGTATCAGGCAAAGGGCAACGAGCCACCACCCAGTAAATGAAAATGGATATGAAATATTTCCTGTCCACCGCCCTTCTCTGTATTGACAATGGTACGAAAGCCGCCTGTTAAACCTTCTTGCTTGGCTAACTTAGGTAACAGTAGCATTATTTTACCCATAAGACGTTCATCTTCTGGTAACAAGCCATTAAGGCTCGCAATATGTTTATGTGGGATAACTAATAAATGGGTGTTCGCTTTAGGAGCGATATCTCTAATGACAAAGACATCTTCATCTTCGTAAACTTTTTCAGATGGGATATCACCATGATCAATTTTGCAAAATAAACAGTCACTCATTTAATGCTCCATTCCTGTATAAACGGGTTAAGATCTGAAAGATAACACAAAACTAACTAATGACAAGCCAAGTAATGTTGGTGTTAAGTTTTCAATGTCTGGCCAATAGCTGCTGGCAAATGCACATGAAATAATGAATGCTAAACCCAATAGTGCCCAACGCAAACCAATCGAAGATTTTTGCTGGTTGCTTTTTAGCTCAGAAACCGCTGAAACTAACAGCAATTGGTTTTGCTGAGAGAGTTCTGCCTGTTCTATTAGCGTTACCACTTTTTCTGGCATATCAGGTAGCTGTTCTAACCAGTCTGGTACTTTGGTTTTTAACTTGTTATAAACTGCTTTTGGGCCATAAGTTTCTTTTAACCACTCTTGTAAAAATGGTTGTGCAGTTTCCCACAAATTCAGTTTGGGGTATAACTGACGACCTAAGCCTTCAATATATAACAAGGTTTTTTGTAATAACACTAATTGTGGTTGAACCCCCATTTCAAAGCGTCGAGCGGTTTGAAAAAGCTGGACCAAAAAATGTCCAAAGGATATTTCATCTAGTGGTTTGCCAAATATGGGCTCGCAAGCTGTGCGTATGGCTGATTCGAACTCTTCCGCGACTATGTGCTTAGATATCCAGCCTGAATCAATATGAAGCTGTGCTATTTTTTTATAATCGCGATTAAAAAAAGCAACAAAATTCTGTGCAAGGTAGCGTTTGTCTGACTCATTCAGAGTTCCCATAATGCCACAATCTATGGCGATATAGCTGGGATTTTCCGGATCACTGGTATTAACAAAAATATTTCCAGGGTGCATGTCAGCATGGAAATAACTATGCTTAAATACTTGAGTAAAAAATATTTCAACACCACGATGAGCAAGTTTTTGCATATTGACATTGGCTGCATGTAAGGCCGGAATATCACCAATAGGAATCCCGTGAATACGCTCTTGCACCATCACTTTCTCATGGCTGTGTTGCCAATAAATGCGAGGCACATACAAGAGTGGACTGTTATTAAAGTTATGCTTTAGCTGGCTGGTGTTAGCGGCTTCTATACGTAAATCTAGTTCGTTATAAAGAGTTGCCTGATAATCCAGAATAACTTGCCTTGCCTGTAATCTTTTGCCAACCGCAGAATATTTTTCAAACCAGCCAGCCAATAAATGTAATAACTTTAGATCGGCTTGAATTTTCTTTCTGATTCCCGGACGAATAATTTTTACGATTACTTCTTCGCCACCAATGAGTGTCGCTTTATGAACTTGTGCAACTGATGCTGAGGCGAGTGGTTGTTTATCAAAGTGTTGAAAGCAGCTTTCAATGGTGCGCCCAGACTGTTCTTCAAAAATAGCTATAGCTATATCACCATCAAAAGGTTGAACATCATCTTGTAATTTCGACAGCTCGATTGCAATGTCATCATCTAAAAGATCACGACGTGTTGATAGCATTTGACCTAATTTAATAAATATTGGACCAAGCTCTGTCAACGCTTGGTTAAGTCGCTGGCCGCGGTTTAGTTGTTTCTTCTGGTTGCTGGATAAAGCGAACAGTTTAAGAATGCCTGTTACTTTTGATAGAGGGGTCGGTGCTAAAAACTCGTCTAATCCGTGTCGGATCAATATTTGATTGATAACAAATGCTCGACGTAACGTAAATAAATTAGTCATTATTTTGTAACCGAAGAATTCTTGCCTGAAGTCGTTCTGCTTGGCTTCTGACGAGATCAACTTGATCGAAAAACTGTTCAAGTTCTGTATGAGAGGGGGTGACTTTTAGCTCTTCTTGTAAATATTCAGGTGTATCCTGTTGGATATTAACGAAAACATTTTTTACAAAGCTACCGGTTTTTATCAAGCCATTACTGATGAGCTGCCCTGCAACATCACCAAAGCTGTCTGACAAGGGCTGTTGCCAGTCAATTTGTAGTTGTTGTACAAATTGCTGAAACTGACGTGCAGTGTTAATTTCTCCAGTAAAATGAAGATCACCTTGAAATATTGCATCGCCACTATTTTTCTGGGTGGCTGCTGCGATAAAAGCACTTAATTTTCCACTAATAGAAACTGAAGGAGAGCGGACACTCTTGCTCCTGACCACCAAGGTAGAGTTGGGAAATAAAAAATAATAGTCCAGTGTCCAGTCAGTGATTTGAACATGAATAACTTTATTGGCGAATTGACGAAGACCATCATTTGATTGACAGTCTAGTTGCAACGCGCGGTTACCTGCTATTTCTATAGCTCGGCAGGAAAGATGGTTAAAGTTGAGTTGCTCTGGAAGCATAAGATTAAGGTTGCCTAGTACTTAAAGCCGCGGTGTAATGCCACTATTCCAGCCGTGAGATTATGATACTCGGTATCTTCAAATTTAGCCTGCTCAAACATCTGTTTGAGGGCTTCTTGATCTGGATGCATTCGAATTGATTCTGCTAAATAACGGTAACTATCCTCATCTCCGGTCACCCATTTTCCAAACTGAGGTAACAGACGGAAAGAATACTCGTCGTAGACCTTACTAAGCCAAGGGTATATCGGCTTAGAAAACTCTAATACTAATAAGCGGCCACCGGGTTTGAGTACGCGAAACATTGACTCTAAGGCTTTTTGTTTGTCAGTTACATTACGTAAACCAAATGCAATTGTTATACAGTCAAAAGTATTGTTTGCGAAAGGGAGGGATTCTGCGTTGACTTGGGCAAATTGTAAGTTATTTGAGAAACCACGATCAATCATGCGATCTCGACCAACTTTCAACATTGAATCATTTATGTCCGCTAAAACAACTTGGCCTTCTGCCCCCACTTTAGCTGAAAATAGCGCTGCTAAATCACCAGTTCCTCCAGCTAAATCTAGAATTTTCTGGCCTTGTCGAACCCCACTCATTTCAATGGTATACCTTTTCCATAAGCGATGGATCCCACCTGACATCAAGTCGTTCATCAAGTCATATTTTTGAGCAACAGAATGAAAAACATCGGCAACTTTACGCTGCTTTTCTTCGCGAGCAACATTGGTAAAACCAAAGTGCGTCGTTTGATCGTCTGGCTGTGGCTGTTGTGACATGATTGTTGAATAACTCTTGGTAAAATTATGCAAGCAAGTATACCAAGACTTTGAACAGGGGTCAGTAGGCTTTAATTTTATTTCAGCTATATGGTTGAATGCTGTTCTCTTGGGAGTTTATTTGTCATAATTGATTTTTTGCAGCAATAATTCATCATTTGTGAAAGCGATTAACCAACAAATTTCAAACAACTTCGCTGTTTATCAGGGAACATCACCCAAAATCATGGGAATACTTAATGTCACGCCAGACTCCTTTTCTGATGGTGCGCGCTTTGAAAAGCCCAATCAAGCATTGTCTCATGCAGAGTCCATGGTTAGAGAGGGGGCTGATATTATTGATATTGGTGGTGAGTCGACCCGCCCCGGTGCTAGTGAAGTAACTATTGCTGAGGAAATACAACGAGTGGTTCCTCTGATAAAGCCGATTAAAGCGTTAGGTTGTTTAGTTTCTATTGATACGAGTAAACCGGAAGTAATGTTGACGGCCGCTGAAGCTGGTGCTGATATGTTAAACGATGTCCGCGCTTTATCTCTGTCTGGGGCTCTCAAGGCGGCCCAGCAAACACAGTTACCTGTTTGTTTAATGCATATGCAAGGAAAACCACGAAGCATGCAAAATGCGCCTCAATATAAAGATGTCGTCGCAGAAGTTACAGCATATCTGAAGAGTCGAATAATTGCTTGTAGAGAGGCTGGCATTGCAGATAACTTAATTTCTATTGATCCCGGGTTTGGTTTTGGCAAAGAATTACAGCATAATCTCACCTTATTGAATCATTTAACCGCTTTTCAGTCATTTGGAAAGCCTTTGTTGGTAGGCCTGTCACGCAAATCTATGTTAGGCCAAATTACTGGGCGAGAGGTTGGACAGCGGATGGCCGCAAGCGTAGCTGTTGCTTTATTAGCAATGCAGCGTGGCGCAAAAATTATTAGAGTACATGATGTGGCGGAAACGAATGATGTAAGAAAAATCTTTCTTGCTACTCAAAATTAAATAACAACACAACTTAATTTAAATTGACGAATTGAATAAACCAGGAGACTGTAATGTCTAAACGTAAATATTTTGGTACTGATGGCATTAGAGGTAAAGTCGGCGAGTTTCCTATTACGCCGGAGTTTGTATTAAAGCTGGGATGGGCTGTAGGAAAAGTTTTAGGTTCAAATAAGCGTAATCGTATTGTGATTGGTAAAGATACGCGCATTTCAGGCTATATGTTTGAGTCGGCATTAGAGTCGGGCATTATTGCTGCTGGAATGAATGTTCAGGTACTTGGGCCTATGCCAACGCCAGGGATTGCCTACCTGACACGCACCTTTCGCGCAGCGGCAGGCATTGTTATTTCAGCTTCACATAACTCTTACCTTGATAACGGCATTAAGTTTTTTTCAGCGGATGGCTTAAAACTGCCAGATGAAGTTGAACTGGAAATTGAAGCCATGATGGATGAGCCAATGACAACTGTGAGTGCTGAGCTTTTAGGGAAAGCGAGAAAAGTTGAAACTGCATCTGGTCGATATATAGAGTTTTGTAAAGCCAGTATTCCAACACATTTAGCTTTGGATGGACTTAAAATTGTGGTGGATTGTGCTAATGGTGCCGCTTATTCGATTGCCCCTAAAGTGTTTCGTGAACTGGGTGCGGAAGTGTTTCCTATCTTTAACCAGCCAGATGGATTGAACATTAATAAGGGGTGTGGAGCAACGGATTTAACGGCACTTTCAAAAGTCGTTGTTGCAAACAAAGCTGATTTAGGTTTGGCGCTTGATGGTGATGCTGATCGGATTATGATGGTTGACCATAATGGTGAAGTCGTGGATGGCGATGAATTATTATATATCATCGCAAAAGATGCTCATAAACGAGGCAAGTTAGGTGGCGGTGTAGTAGGAACGTTGATGTCTAATTTTGGTTTAGAAAAAGCGTTTGAAGCAGATAATATTCCTTTTTTACGCGCTAAAGTGGGCGATCGCTATGTGATGGAATTACTTCAAAAGCATGATTGGAGGTTTGGTGGTGAATCATCTGGACACCTTGTTTGTCTGGATAAAAATACTACCGGTGATGGTATTATTGCTGCATTGCAAGTGTTGGCTGTTATGGCGGGAGAAGATAAATCACTGGCTGAACTGAAACAAGGAATGCAAAAGGCACCACAAACGATGGTGAATGTAAAAATATCAGAAAAATGTGATCCGATGGATACCATTGAGATTCAAAATGCGGTATCTCAGGTTGAGCAAGAATTAGGCAACACCGGCAGAGTATTATTAAGAGCCTCTGGTACCGAGCCGCTGATAAGAGTCATGGTTGAAGGAACCGAAGCAAATAAAGTTGATCAATATGCACAACAATTGGCAGAAGTTGTCAGAGATAACCTATAATTTATTTGAGAGCTGTAAAAGAGGTAGTAAATTTACAATAAAAGATAATATTAATAATATGAGGAGAGGTAGATAAATGCTCAATTCCGTAACGGTTAAAGATTATATGACTTCTGCAATGATAACGTTGACACCAGACACTGACATTGTAGAGGCCGCACGGACTTTATTGGAATATCGGTTATCTGGGGCTCCTGTAGTGGATGGACACAAGCGGGTTATTGGGTTCCTCTCTGAAAAAGATTGTTTACATACAGTGCTAAGTGCGGTGTACAACCAAGACTACGGCGATTTAGTGGAAGATAGAATGTCGAAAACTTTATTGCTGGTGCATCCAAGTGAAAACATTACGGATGTCGCGGAGCGCTTTTTAAAAGACGGGGTGAGAATGTATCCTGTGGTTGAAAAGGATGTACTTGTCGGTATGATTTCTCGTCAAAGTGTTTTAAATGCATTTTGCCGGATGAGCCAGACCTGTCCGACAAAATAGTCATTTAGCTGGCCTGTGTTGAAGTCGTAATTGCTGCTGTTGTGGCAACGCTTGCAGCTTGTTGCGCTTGTAGGTTGGCAGTTAATGGTGCGGATTGATTTTCGGTTGCGATAATGCAGGGGCCGTAGCCTAATCCAGATAATTGGTTTTCCCAAAGGAGTTTTCCATCTGTAGCTTGTAAGCAATACAAGTGGCCTCCAGCAGCAACGTATAAATTACTTTGCTCCAGCACAACATTGGTTAGTTGGCTGGACTTTAATTTAGTTCTCCAAACCTCAGATCCATCTTTTCGGTTTAAACAAACTACATGACCTTTCATGCCTAAAAATATTCGATCCATTTTTCTCCATACCAGCAAGTTGAGTTAGTTTTTGGAATTGGCTTTGTTTACTGTGTCGAAGATTGCTTATCAATAATCTTTATATCGATCAATAGTTCGGCTGCCCGCTGCTTTTCCATTTTTTGTGTCAGTTCTTTACGTTTATCACAGGGTTCATCACAGTCACAAGCTTTCTCTAAGCCAAGATCTGAAATGCCGCCACAGCTGCCTTTAATTTTTTTACGTTGAACTATATAGCCTACAGCCATAATCGTAACGACTAGAACCATGAGAACGAATGTGATGAGAAATAATTGCATAATTGATAACTGCTCTAAATGAATTTATTTAAATTTGACTGTGCTTTGGCGTTCACGATTAACGATTAACTGAGTAACATCAGGACGAGAATAGTGACCTGCAGGATCAAAGTTTTGTCTTTCTCGCCTTACAAAGGCGTGATCCAGTTTTGCATAATAAACGCCTTCAGTATGAGCTATTGGCTCAATTAACCAACTACCGTCAGGGTTTGCAATACATGAACCACCACTGGCAAAAAAAGTATCACTGCTTTCTTTTAGTGCCTGTAACTCCGGTAAGTCTGTTGCTATGTCCTGTGGGCGCATAATACCACAAACTGATATTACGTATGAACGACCTTCCATCGCTAATACGGGAGTGAGCGCTTGTGTGTTGTGTAGGCCGCCAGGCCAGTTAGCAACGTGCAAATCTTCACCTTGCGCATATAAAGCGGCTCTTGCCAATGGCATCCAGTTTTCCCAGCAATTTAGACCGCCCACCGTGAATTCGTTTAGTGAGTGAGTAACTAAACCATGTCCATCTCCGGGAGACCAGCTTAGGCGCTCCTCGTAAGTAGGCATTAACTTACGATGTACAGAACCAATTTCACCCTGTTGATTAATATATACCATGCTGCAGTAAAGACTATGACCACTTCTGTCTTTAGGACGCTCTATTATACCTAAGTATATAGATATGTGGTTCGCTGCTGCGGTATCGCAGAGTGCTTGTAAATCTCCTCGTTCAATTTGGACTGCTTGATTTGCATATTCAGCTTGAATTGTTTTTTGGGTATCGCAATTAAATTTAGCCCCGTTTGTTTGTTCTATCCAAAAGGGGTAACCCGGCACTAAAGCTTCACCAAAAGTAATTAACTGGGCGCCTTGACCGGCAGCTTCCAGAGTGCAATTAATGACTTTTTTTAAGGTTGCTTCACGATCAAACCAGTGAGGGGCAATCTGGGCTACAGCAACTTTCATCGGTTTATTCTCCTGTTTTTTAGCATATCTTGCAAACAGAGCTAATTATTGCAGATAACTTTCAATATGAGCATTATAGATTTCTTTAAACCCGTCAGCTTGTTTCACGAGCATGAAAACGGGTAGTTGGTGCTTGTTGGCAAAGGCTAGTGCTTCTGTTTCTCCCATAACCATCATTGCAGTGG
>JAUIHB010000141.1 GCA_030432465.1 Gammaproteobacteria bacterium | reverse complement strand
GTATCTACTCTATAGCCTGACTGCCGGAGGCTGCCAAACGCAATCGTAGTGGGCGGGATTATCAATACCGTGCGGTGCCTGAACAAATTCCTCTTCCAAGGGCTTAAGGTGCTTGAACCCGAGAATTCTGCAAGTGTTGCAGAAAGTAGGCCTATTGGGAATGAAAATAATCCTCAACAAGGAACGCTACTAGGTTCTGATACTCACTCGCAGGAAGAAATGCATTTTGCGATTGTCAGTGGCGAAAAAGTAACTGATGTACCTAAAGACTTATATATTCCACCTGATGCATTAGAAGTTTTTTTAGAAGCTTTTGAAGGACCTCTTGATTTACTGTTATATCTGATTAAACGACAAAATGTTGATATTTTGAATATTCCTATTGCTCACATTACTGAACAGTATATGGAATATGTTGAGGTAATGAAGTCTGTCAACTTGGAGTTAGCTGCTGAATATTTGGTGATGGCGGCAATGCTGGCTGAAATTAAGAGTCGTGTATTGTTGCCGCGTCCTAAAGTTGAAGAAGAAGAAGACGATCCTCGTGCGGATTTGATTCGACGACTACAAGAATATGAGCGTTTCAAAAAGGCTGCGTTAGATATTGATGAAATGCCCAGAATGGAACGTGATCTGCAACAGGTTGATGTTGAAACGCCAGAACTACATGTAAACAAGCCTTTACCAGAGGTTGAAATGCGGGATTTGTTGTTGTCTCTCAAAGATGTTTTAGTTCGTGCAGAAATGTTTTCTCACCACCATATTCAAAAAGAAACCTTATCGATCCGAGAAAAAATGGGAAATGTTTTAGCTATATTATCAGCTGACGGGTTTACTAGTTTTGTGTCCTTATTTAATGTGGAAGAAGGGCGAATGGGGATTGTCGTAACGTTTTTAGCGATTATGGAATTAACCAAAGAGTCTATGGTTGAGTTAGTGCAGAGTGAACCTTTTGCTCCTATTCACTTGCGAGCAAAACTACAGCAAAGTCAAGACGCTGAAGATTAATGATGAATTTTCATTATGATTCATACATTGTTTTAATCAAAAAGAATTTTTTCAAAAGAATTTATCGATGAATATTGATGATAAAAAGTTAAAAAATATTTTAGAAGCGACGCTCATGTCGGTAGGAAAGCCAATGAGTGTTGAGCAGTTAATGAAATTGTTTGAAGATGATGAAAGGCCTTCTGCAAATCGGGTTAAAGAAGCACTTGAGAAATTGCAAAAAGATTGTGAAAAGCGTGGTATTGAATTAAAAGAAGTTGCTACCGGGTATCGCTATCAGGCTAGACAAGAATACTCTGTATGGCTTAGTCGTTTATGGGAAGAGAGACCGGCTAAATATTCTCGTGCTTATTTAGAGACTCTTGCGTTAATCGCCTATCGTCAACCTGTTACACGTGCAGAAATTGAAGATGTCCGTGGTGTGAGTGTTAGTAGTAACATTGTGAAAACCATGTTAGAGCGAGAATGGATTCGAGTTGTTGGGCATCGTGATGTTCCTGGTCGACCATCGCTATATGCAACCACGAAACAGTTTTTAGATTATTTCAATATGAAAAGCCTTGATGAATTACCATCACTTGCTGAAATTAGAGATCTTGAAGATTTAAGTCCTGAGTTAGAGTTATCTGAACCTGGAGCGAACGAACAAACGGAAAATCAGACTTCCGAAAGTGATATGTCATTAGGTGAACATGAGTCAGCGAGTGAGGCTGAGTTAAAAAATAATTCTGATGTGACTGATATTGAGGCTTCTGATACCGATTTGGCTGAGCCAGAGATGATTGAGCCTGACATGGCAGAAACCAGTGCTATTGAAACTGATGTAACAGAAATGGATTCTTTGGAATCGCAAGATGTTGTACAAGCTTATGTTGACTCTGAAATTTTTCAAGAAAATACTCAAGACGAAGATATTACAACTTCTAATAATCAAACTTCAAAAAATGAATTAACCGACGAAGACACAGAGATTTTTCAAGAGTCTGATGACAAAAATGAACCGGTTTAAAAAGCGACCCACTTATGCAAAATGAAAAACTTCAGAAAATAATTGCTCACGCCGGTTTGGCATCGCGACGCGAAGCTGAAAAATGGATAAAAGACGGTCGTGTCAGTGTTAATGGCAGCATTTCGGAGCTAGGGGATAGAGCTACTGCTAAAGATAAAATTCGGATCGACGGAAAATTAGTTCAAGTTACCGCAAAAGAAGACTTCCAACGTCGTATGTTAGCGTACCATAAGCCGGAAGGTGAAATTTGTTCACGCAATGATCCTGAAGGACGCCCAACTGTTTTTGATACTCTGCCAACTATCAAGAATGGTCGCTGGATAAATGTAGGACGATTAGATATTAACACCAGCGGTTTGATGTTTTTTACTAACGACGGAGAACTGGCTAATCGATTGATGCATCCGTCGCATCAAATTTTACGAAAGTATGCAGTTCGCGTTCGAGGTAATGTCACTGAAGATGTTTTAAAACAGTTAGTAAAAGGTGTTGAATTAGAAGATGGCTTTGCCAAATTTGAGTCTATTGATGATGTAGGAGGCGAAGGGACTAATCATTGGTACAATGTGACTTTGTGCGAAGGGAAAAATAGGGAAGTACGCCGATTATGGGAAGCTTTTGAAATTCAAGTCTCTCGTTTACATCGAATTCAGTATGGACACTACCAGTTACCCCGTTCGTTAAGAAATGGGCGCTGGCAAGAGCTCGAAATTACTGAGTTAGCACTATTCGAAGATATGGTTGAACTTAAACCAAGCGTGGCATCAAAAACTTTGCGTCAAGATAATCGAAAAAAACATAAACAAAAAAAATTAAAAGCGAGAACCGCCCGTAGAAGATGAGAAAAATCAGTCTATTTATTGCTTTATTATTGTTAACTGCTTGTGGTGATTTCCCTGATTATCGCTACGATCAATCTCAGGATTATTGTGTAATCAAGTTCCCTTTTGCCGGTGGGTATATTGGTCGGCAATACGTCGGCTATTTCAATATTACTTCAACCTTACAGTATTTAGACGCAGAACCGGAAATAGAAATTTTTGTTGGTGGCCCTTCACATTTAGATTTGGAAGTCGGTAGCGTTCAAAAAGTAGAAATTGATGATAAATTCTATACACCGCAGTTTCATAAAAACTTTGTGCACGGAGAGTTACAATACTGGGGGCCTGCATTTACTTTTAACAAAGAAAAGTCATCAGAAATTTATCGTGCACTACAGGATGGACATGATTTAACTATTCACGGAAGATTGGAAGTGGGTAAGCAATATGAAACGGATATTTATAACTTCTTTTTTGATAGTGATGACGAGCCTTTCCGAAATTGTGTGAATCGTTTGCTCGATGAGAATGATCTTAAAAAACTCAATATAATTAAAGAGTAAGTAATTAAAAGTCTAAAGTTTTTAGCTCTAGGGCTAAACAATAGCAATCGCACCTTTATCGACGCCTTCGTATGCTTTTACTTTGAAGGATGAAGTAGGCGATTGTTGTTTCAAATAGTTAGCTAAATGCATTGCAATTAATTCGACAGTAGTATCAGTTTTCACTATGTCGCAAACTTTTTCCGGTATTGTCAGTTTAAATAAACCTTGGTTAGCATGGTATTGAAAGACTAAATAGCTTTCCTTATTGATTATTTTCTTTTCAAGTATATCTTCTTCGGTTGCTAAATAAATATCACACCACTTTTCAGCAATATGACTTTCCCAGTCGATAGATTGCTTTTGATTTTCCCAAATTTCAATTTTTGAACGGTGCCCGTGAGCTATTCTCTGGCAATCGCCAAAGTGTTTTTTAAGACCGTGACTATAATGATAAAAGCTACCAATTATGTTTTCACTACGTAAGGTCAACCCAATATTGGTAACATTTTCGGGGAGTATTTTTTTTATTTCGTTCTTGATGCTTTGGGCAATATTTTTGGGAGTTACTGCTTCACCTGAAACAAAATAAACAGCTTGGTGTGGACTGATATGTTCATATTGGTCACCGCTGTTTGTCATTAATTCGATTGTGAGTTGTTGTGGGGTGCTGCTTTTTTTTAACTGTGGAAAATTCTCAGCGACTAAAAATTTGTGATCTACTAAGCTATCAACGCATGATTTTATACGTTTTTTAACAAATGAAAAGTCAAATAACATGCCTTCATTGTTAAGTTCTCCGAAAAGCTCAACATCAAGAATCAGGCTTTCGCCAACAATTCCCCGGCTGGAATCAAAATAGGCAAAGTCAATGACCGTTAAATTATCAACAAAAAGCGCATGCATAGAGATAAATGCTAAAAAATGTTTAGGTTGACGCAATTTTATCACACTAATCTGCTAAAATGCTGGAACTTTTATGGGCTGTTTTCCCGATGCCAGAGAACTCTTTGAATTTGCTCTGATTAAAGCATCAAATTAGCCGCGAGGATTGAACAATTTGTATGGATTGAAATAGGATTCTTGGTTTAATTACTCGCTCTTAACAATATTTATATTAGCCCAATAACTAATAATCATTAGGTGATTACATGACTCAGCAATATCAAATTTATGGCATTGGCAATGCGTTAGTTGACTTTGAGATTGAAGCAACGCCAGAAGAACTTAGCGCATTGAATATTGAGAAAGGCGTAATGACATTGATTGAAGAAGCACGGCAAGATGAACTTCTTCATGCATTTAAGGGGCAGCAGCATTCGCGTGCTTGTGGCGGCTCTGCGGCAAATACGATTATCGGTGCTCAATCTTTAGGCGCTAAGTGCTTTTAAGGTGGCTGATGATGATACTGGCCATTTCTATCGTGATGACTTACTGAGTCATGGCGTTTCAAGTAATATAGCCAATGAAGTTCTGGAGTCAGGAAAAACGGGTAAATGTTTAGTACTGATTACTCAAGATGCTGATCGAACAATGAACACTTTTCTTGGAATTACAGGCGATATTGGTAGCGAACAGATTGATGAGTCTGCGCTAATTGCTTCAGAATATTTATATGTTGAAGGTTATTTGGCCAGCTCCCCAACCGCTTTAGCTGCTGTTACTCAGGCTAAAGCATTGGCGTTAGCTAATAATGTGAAGTTTGCTTTTTCTTTATCTGATCCTAATATGGTTAAATTTTGTCGCGAAGGGCTGGATGATATTATTGGTGAAAAAGTTGATATTCTTTTTTGTAATTCAGATGAAGCTTTTATGTACACTGAATGTGAAAGCTTGGAAGATGCACAAGCTGTCTTGCTGACTAAAGCTGACATGGTGGTAATTACTTTAGGCGCAGAAGGAGCGTTAATTGTTACGAACTCTCAGCAAATAAAAGTCGATGGTCACAAAGTTGAAGCAATTGATAGCAACGGCGCAGGGGATTTATTTGCCGGAAGTTTTCTGTATGCAATTACTCGTGGCATGAGCGTACAACAAGCGGGTAAATTAGCTTGTTTTGCGTCGGCTCAGTTAGTGACCGAATTTGGACCGCGGCTAAGTAAAGCTGGGTTAGATAAGGTTAAAAGTTTTGTGAATAAGCTGGTAGCTTAAGCAAGTTTCAACCCAATATTACGCAGGAGTGTTTAGTGGCTAATTTTTCCAGTTCCCGTATGCAGCTACAAAATTTGTGGATTATGCGACATGGTCTTGCTGAAAATGAGTTTGATACTGATTTTAACCGGGCTTTGTCGAGTACTGGCATATGTCAGTCTGAAAATGTGGCACGGCAGCTTGCGAATGATGAGCTTAAGCCAACACATATGGTTGTTAGTCCTTTCAGACGTACTCAAGAAACAGCGGAAGTTGTTCATCGGGTTTTACAACTTGAACGCTCATTCGAAACCGATGAAATGTTGGTGCATTTTGCGGATCATCAAATATTAGGTGATTATTTAATGACGGTTCAAATCTCTGATTTGATTATTGTGAGTCATATGCCGATAGTTGCTAAGCTTTGTCAGTATCTCGTTCCTCGCTGTGATATTTATGGTTTTGATACTGCACAAATTGTGCGCATAAGTTTTGATAACAAAATGCAAGGAAGTATAAAAAAAATTTATCATGCTAAAGAATAATCATTTTATTTTTATTAACACTAAGTCGTAGAAAAACTAGGAACAAAGCTAGATGTCAAGTAATAAAGCGAGCAAATTGAAGTTTTTTTGGATCGCATTTTTAACTGGAATTTATACTTTTTGGTATAGCTCTAAAGTAGTGATTTATTCTTTTTTTAGTCGAAATTTTCGGGCGAAAGTTGATCAGTGCATGATGGACTGGTCAAAAAAACTTTTAAAACTGATCGGTGTAACAACGCGTGTGACTGGCAATACAAAAGTTTTTTCCGAGTCTGAACGACCAATTATTATTATGTGCAATCATAGCAGTTTGTACGATATACCAATGAGTATTGCTGCATTAAACACGAGTTTACGCATGCTTGCCAAAAAAGAGTTGTTTAAAATTCCTATATTTGCCTCAGCTTTAAGAAGGGGGGAATTTGTTTCAATTGATAGGCACAATCGTGAACAGTCACGTAAAGACTTACAAATTGCCAAACAGAAAATGTTAGAAGGAATCGTGCTGTGGGCAGCACCTGAAGGCACACGCTCTAAAGATGGTAAACTGGCTGAATTTAAACGAGGTGGTTTTCATCTGGCATTAGATACGTCGGCTATGATTGTACCTATAGTGATAAAAGATATTCACAAAGTGCAGGCAGGTAATGACTTAACATTGTATTTAAACCAGGAAGTAGAGGTTGAAATTTGTGAGCCTGTAGATGCCGCAAATTATACAACAGAAACTCGACGAGAATTGATTAATCAAGTGCGCAATAAAATGTTGCTGGCTTTAGGTCAGCGTTAGGCGCTTGAATACTTTGATAATAACTCTGAGTTAATGGATTGACATTAAAATGAATCGATTATGAAAATACGTTGATTCTAAAAATGAGCTAGCTTAAGTACAGGTTGTGTTTAGTTGGTATATATTTTAAATAAATTACCTTAATGATTGTTGATAGGAACTGTGATGGGAATTTCTCCAAAAAAAGCGCTAATTTCTCAATTGTCACTTGATCAAGCAATGAATGAGTTATTGACTCTTCAAGATTTCATTCGTTGGAGTTACACTCAGTTTGAGCAAGCAGATCTCTTTTTTGGGCATGGGACTGACAACGCTTGGGATGAAGCTGTTTCACTGGTGTTACAAACTTTAGAGTTGCCATCTAATACCCCTGACAGCTTATTGTTGAGTCGATTGACCAGCACTGAAAAGCAAACCTTATGCGATCGAATAAAGCGGCGTATTAATGATAAGACCCCATTAGCTTACTTGACTAACAAAGCTTATTTTTGCGGTTGTGAGTATTATGTTGATGAAAGAGTTTTAGTGCCTCGCTCACCAATTGGTGAGTTAATTGAAAACTTGTTTCAGCCTTGGATTAACCCTGATGCGGTACAGAATATTTTAGATTTATGCACAGGAAGTGGCTGCATTGCACTGGCTTGTGCTCAGCATTTTCCTGATGCGGTTGTTGATGGTGGAGATATTTCTGCTGACTGTATCGAAGTTGCAGAGATTAATCGCGAGCAATACGGGCTGGATAATGTCGCTTTTTATCAATCGGATTTATTTGCAAATTTACCCAAAAAGCAATATGACATTATTGTTTCCAATCCGCCTTATGTTGATCAAGAAGACTTTGATGAAATCCCGCAAGAGTTTTTAGCTGAGCCTAAACTGGGGTTGGTGTCAGGTGAAGATGGTTTAGATATTACTCGACAGATACTAGCACAGGCTTATGATTATTTGAGCGAAGAGGGGATACTCGTAGTTGAAGTTGGTAATAGTGCCTATTCACTGGAGCAAGAGTACCCTGAAGCAGAATTTACCTGGCTTGAATTTGAACGTGGTGGACTAGGAGTTTTTTTACTTACCAAGCAGCAATTAGGGCAATTAGTTAGCTAGAGTTTAATGGTTTCAGTAATTTTTTAAGTCTATATGGGCAAGGTTAGTACTGCTCGCAAAGGCCTTCTACAAGCGCTTGAAGGTCATTGACTGTCATTTTGAGTGAATCAGCAATTTTTATCGCTTTATTTAAGTGTAATATTAAATCTTGTTTGGCATTATCTTTGGTTTGTTCAATATTATGAGCAACAAAAGTCCCTTTCCCTCTGTACGTTTTTATTACTCCTTCCTCATTGAGTTTTTGATAAGCTTGCTTAACCGTAATCACACTAACTTTTTCTTGTAGCGCTAGTTCTCTGATAGAAGGTAGTTGAAATCCGGCAGGCCAGTCGCCTAAAACTACCTTATATTTTATGCTTTCAATAATTTGTAAGTACATCGGCGTACCATCATTTTTTGAGATAAATTTTGAATTAAACATGATAAATAAAAAGACTTTTTGTGTATATAGTATATGCACAGCATATCTTTTGACGTGATAGAGTACAAGCTATATGGGGGTTTGAACAATTATTCGGTAAATTCTTTACGCATTTTATTAATTAAAAAGTGTGAATATTCACAAAATCACCTGTTTTTCAAGCATTTGCGAAGTATTAATTGAAGTTGTTTTATTAATTGAACTGCCTCTCAGCATAAGTGAAGACTGCATCACAATTATTATGTTTGATTATATTTTACTCAGCTAAATGTGAAATAGTTCACATGTTATGGGTTTGACTAACACGCTAAAACTGGAATAAGATTAAGTCGCATGTCAGGCATCTCTCGAATGTATCTTAGATGCCTCTCGGCGGAAAACTGTTAAGCGGTCTGTTTTCTTAAATTTATATACTAATAATTTATGGACTAAAACATGAATAACAAAAACAAGTTTATGCTCAGTGCGGTTGCGTTGAGTGTGCTTAGTGCAACAGCCGTAAATGCTGCAGAACGTTCGTTTCTGCAGGAAAAAGAACAATACAAAAACGCACTAGCCGATAGCCCTTCATCTGCATTGGTAAGTAACTTACCATCAATGCTAGGTTTAACTGCAAATGAGTCATTAGACGTAAGAAAAAGTTACTCAAATGTAGACGGCAGTACAACTATCCGTTATCAGCAAAAATATAAAGGTTTACCAGTTATTGGTGATGACGTTGTAATTTCTCGCTATGCTAATGGTGAGTTCAAATCAGCTCACGGTGCCGTATTAAACGGTGTTGCAGCTGACGTATTATCTATTTCGCCTAAGTTCAGCGAATCTAAAGCAATGCAAATTGCGAAGAAACAAACAGCTGAAAATGCGTTAACTTCTAGCAACCAGCCAATTAGTTATGAAAACGAAAGCTCACGTTTAGCAGTCTGGCAAGATGCTAATGGTACTGCTCGCTTAGTATTTGAAGTGACTTATGTTCAGTATGCTGATG
>JAUIHB010000140.1 GCA_030432465.1 Gammaproteobacteria bacterium | reverse complement strand
TAGCGGATAATACGCCATTTCTTACATAAAAACAGCTAGGCCTCTTTAGAATTGCTGATTCATCCAATCAGTGTCGGTCATAAATTTGTATATAAATTGAATACGAGATAAGAAAAACCAAAGGATCTTAACTTTAAAGTCTCATAGAAAATTATCGGTAATAATAAAAAGCCCTATCATTCAGTCCTCTTAAGATTTGAAATCAGAGGTCAACATTTGATGATAACGTGACCAGTCGAAAGCATCACCAGGATCTGTTTTTCTCCCCGGCGCTATATCACTATGACCTACAATATGATCCAATTTGATTTTAGAATACTCAATGATTAATTCACGTGTTACTAACACCAATTGCTGGTACTGCTCATCAGTATAAGGGATATCATCAGCACCTTCTAACTCAATACCTATGGAAAAATCATTACAATTATCCCGGCCATTAAAAGAAGACAATCCAGCATGCCATGCTCTTTTATGAAAAGGAACAAATTGAATAATGTTTCCGTCCCGCTGAATAAACAAGTGTGCAGAGACTTTTAGTTCATGAATTGATTCAAAATAACTATGATCTGACGGTTTAAGCTCCCCGAGAAAAAAAGCTTCAACATAATTGTTCAAAAATTGACTAGGTGGCAAACTTATATTGTGAATAACAAGTAAAGAAATGTCAGTTTGATCTGGGCGCTCATTATAATGCGCACTTGGAACTTGGCGTACATTTTTAAACAAGCCATTACTAATGGCTGAACTACTCATTTGTATTCTCAAGATTCAGAGTCATTGGAAAGAGCTTATTCATTAAAGCATGTTTCGTATTGATTGGATAAACCCCAATCATACAAAATAAATCACTAGAAGCAAATGGTTGTTATTACCTTTTCGGTATGTATGCATCTCATATGTTTACTTTTTATTTTGAAGGGATAAGCATAAATATAACCAAATTTTAGCGATAAATTAGCTTGCTAAGCTTCTGCTTTCATTGCTCGTAAATTAGATATCACCGACTCTAAAGCTCTGTCAAATAATGCTTCATCATCCAATATTTTTAATCGCCCCAGTTGATATTCAATCGCCAGTTCATCTACATAGAATTCGGCTATTTTAACACCATTACGGTTCACAAAAATAAACTTCTCTGTTGATGATATTTTTGCTGCAAGCTTACTTCGTTTTAATTCGCCTTTAATTGTCAACTCAACCCAATTACCTGCACTCAAAGAATTAACCATTTGATAGCTATGCTGAGCAACTTCTAATGCACTATTGAGTTGCTTTGGCTTCCCTATTTCATCTGCACTAAAAGCAATTTCTTGAATTTCAACTTCTTCGATAGGCTCTTCTTTAGGAAGTACTAACTCAGTTTTTTCAGGTTTTTCCGCTTTTTCTAGCTCACCAGTAAAACGTCCCGTTACAAAAGGAGCCGGCTCTAGTCGAAGTATTTCTTCCTGTTTACCTTGCTCAATCTCATCTTGGACATTTTTAATAATTTCTCGATGTGTTTCTTCTAATTTATCAAGTAAATGAGTCGCTTCAATAGGCGATAACGAAACAATACTAAATCCCTTACGTAAATTTTTAACTAATGGAGGAATTCGACTCAGTAGTTTCTCAAGTGCTTGCCCCGAATGCACAGGCTGCACACTCCATACGAGTAACTTAGCAACCTTACAAGCTTTTTCCCAGCCTTCTTCATTATTCTTTAGTTGTTCAAGTAACATCACATGCACCCAAACATTTTTTAATAACATTCTAGCAGATTCAGGAAGATGCTTTTTACGACAAATTTTTTCTAACTCATTATTAACTACACCTCTTGCCGATTCTGCTTTTGCTTTACCTTCTTCAGACTCTCGAGTACGACGCTCAAAAATATCTGCTCGACGTAATGCTTGCTCACGAAAATTCTGAAAATCTTCAAGTAACACATCAAATAAGGAAACATCATCTTTAAAGTTAGAAATAATTTCGTCGCAAACTGACTCAATTTTATCTAACATTTTTTGTGCTTCTACATCAGAAGGCTCCCAAGAAAGCCCTGCTCTTGCAATTTCATT
Organism: Gammaproteobacteria bacterium; assembly: GCA_030432465.1. Classification (GTDB taxonomy): domain Bacteria; phylum Pseudomonadota; class Gammaproteobacteria; order Enterobacterales; family Kangiellaceae; genus Aliikangiella. The sequence continues at coordinate 7,376 of JAUIHB010000140.1, read as the reverse complement.
TAATAAAATTCTTGCGGGATGGTTTTTATTTGAGAAAAAGCTGCGATCCACCAAGCCAACTTTCAACATCGGTATTTGTAGTCTTGCTATAACAGATTTTATTTCAACATGTAAGTTTTTATCATCTAAAATAAAATCGAACAACATAGAAACAATATCGATCATGTCATCGTTATACTGGCCAAGCCCACCACGCTTAATATCCTGAGTTGCCTGTGGCAAGTGAGCGCCTAATGTATTTCGTATATTAGCAACAACATTCTCATTACCAGATATAGTATTGGATGAGCTTTGTAACTGGGTTAGTGCGCCTATTAACTCAGCGGTATTAACCGAGGGTGTATTTGTAGTTCTTTCTTGTCCTTGTATAGCCGCAGAAGAAGTGCTTGATGACTGGGAATAGTGACCAGCCTTAGCTTGCACCAATAAGCTTTGCATTAGTGATAAAACTTGTTCTTCATTCGCTTGAACATTTGGAGCTATAGATGACTCAACAGGCTCACCTTGCAAACTCTCAACTTCCTGAGAGCGCCACTGACTACTACTGTGACCTCTATTCTGGTTTTGAACGGCTTTACGGCGGATATTTTTTAAATCAGGAAGAACGCCTTTCTGAATAAAAAACTCATTAACCTCCGCATAGGTATTTTGTAGATCTGAAGCAACTATTCGTTCAAAAAGCTTATAAATAACCAGTAAGGAATTTATATCCATTTCCAATGCAAGTGTGGCATTTTTAAAAGCATTACAAATGAAAGCCGGCTCAAAAGGATTGTTTTCTTGAGTTACACTTTTATTGGTAATTAATGCATCCAAACGAGTTCTAATTTGTTCGATAGCTTCATTATTTGCGGTACGTGCTTTTTTCACAATACCGTCGATCGCTATCCCTTCTTCAAGTTCGTTATCTTCAACCAAAGCAATATTTTCAAATGACATTTCATTATTTTCAAAATAATCATCACCATAATTACCCGATTTACCAATGTACTCGTTAAAACACCCTTTTAATTCTTGCTGAAAATTGCCCAACAGTTCCTTCTTTTTCATGCGCAGCAAACGCATTGCATCAAAATGTGCATTGTTATATCCGCTATCAGACATATTGAACAAATAGTCATCTGCTTGCTCAAGCATAGAATGCAATAGCTTGTCTAATTCCTGAACAAAAATAGATCTGGCTTGCTCAACCAACACAGGCAATGGACGGCTCTCCGACTGGGAGCGTTTTATATTTGATTTTGCTGAAAAATCTAAGATGTGGCTTTTACTGTTGCCCACAACGCTTAACCCCTTATACATTAAGAGAATAAGATTTGAACTATTCAGAAGAAAAAGCTAGAGTGATTTAATAAATTCTTGCTTAAAAATTCTCAATATTCAAAACTGACTACTGGGATATTTAATATAGTTTAAACACTGGTGAACCTGTGTGAACCAACACTCAAAATACTAAATAAGCCAAAGCTAATTGCTGCTATTGTCCTACGAGTTGATGTAGAGCTCAAATTTTTCGCACAAAAAATCTCATAATGAAATTAATCTACCCTACACTTTCGTGATCAATACTATTCGATCAAAAACCTAAAAAAATAAGAATAAAATAAATAAAATTTACAGAGATTGGCGATAATCTCAAATTACCGCCAACACAGGTAAAAACTAGTTCATCCCTTCATAGTTTGCTCTTGACTGTAGAGTTACAAAGGTATTATTGGAGTTATCTAATACCGTCGCATTTATTGTTATCGACTGATAAGTTCTAATGGGTAACGCACAAGAAGTCGAAGTTGAACTACAACGACTATCTGACCAATAAACCGTATAATTTGATGGCGCATTATCAATTTGGAAAAACGCAGTCGTTGTTCTCGCAAAACCAGCGCTAAAACAATTTGGAGAACCCCAACGATCCCATTTTGGCGTATCCACTAAACATTTTATACTTGCCGCACCAGTAGCAGATGGCGTGTCACTAGCCTGTAACTCAGGAGAAGCTTTTAGATCTGCTGAAGTAATCGAGTTATCTTCAGCTACAGCTGGTTGTGCCAAAGCAATAGCAACGCCTATCGATAAAATACTTTTCATATATTTATACATATATAGCTCCATAGTTTTTAATTATTAAAATCATTACTCACATTACTTCTGTTAAGGCTTAGCTATTTTAATAAGCATTCGACTCAGTCAACAAAAGTACCAAAAAGCTATGTCACTCAAATGTTGTTAATATGGCAGAGTAAGTGGAATGTGGATTAGTTTTGAAATTACCTGACTTAATATCGCGCAATAGTATTTAGAGAAAAAATACAGTATCAAATGCAAGCTTTATTTTTTATAGATAAACTCAATAAAAACTGAATTTTTTATCACCTTACCCTCAAGCGTTTTTGTTATTATAAAAAATAAGCGTTTTACAAACATTCGTCTTTTCATGCATTATTTAGCTAACAGTACATATATTCCTCCGACGAAACATACAAGTAGACTATTTAATGCACAATCAACAAGATCCCACACCTGACTCACTAGCAACTCAGCAGACCGGTAATCAAATGATGTATATTGCATGGATCATTGGTATTGCTTTACTGGTTTGGATTATTGGTGGCTGGGAAGAAAATCAATACAATCCTAATAAAAACCCTGACAGCATTAACAATGCGAATAGTACGGAAGTTGTTTTGGAAGGTAATCGCTATGGTCATTACATCGTAGATGGTTACATTAATCAAAAACCTGTCACTTTTTTGGTGGATACTGGGGCTACTGCCGTGGCGATTCCAGGCCAGTTACAACAAGAGCTAGGGTTAGAATCGGGTCACTCTCACCAGTCAATCACGGCCAACGGTACAGCTCTAGGATACTTTACTCGCATAGAAACTCTTAAAATTGGCGAAATTGAGCTTTATGATGTAAAAGCCAGTATTTTACCTAATATGGATGGAGAAGAAATATTGCTGGGCATGAGTGTATTAAAACAACTCGAATTTACCCAACGAGGGAATCAATTACGCTTGCGGCAATATAAGTAACTGTTAAAATACCGCGATTAACCATTTAACCGAGTATTTTTGTGGATCAAACACTATTTCAATCTCTGCTTGAACAAGAAATTCACCAAATGTGCCGAGTAGCTCTAGCCGAAGATTTAGCAGGAAACTTAAACATCGATATAACAGCAGAGCTGATCCCCAATGAAAAACAAGCAACCGCAACACTCATCACACGCGAGACAGGTATTTTATGTGGAACCGCATGGGTCAATAAAATATTCCAGCTTTTAGGCAACACAGTCAATATCGATTGGCATTTCAAAGATGGTGATCGTATTCAAACCAATCAAGTTTTATGTACCCTCACGGGTAACGCACGGCATTTGTTAACTGGCGAACGAAGTGCAATGAACTTTCTGCAAACCTTATCCGCAACCGCCACGCTTACCGACACCTTCAATCAGCTTATTAAGCATACTGACTGCAAATTGCTTGATACACGTAAAACCATACCAGGAATGCGGTTTGGTCAGAAATATGCGGTAAAATGCGGCGGCGGAACCAATCACAGAATAGGCTTATCTGATGCCTTTTTAATTAAAGAAAACCACATAATGGCTTGTGGCAATATCTCCCAAGCCCTAAGCACCGCACAGAAAAACCATCCAACATGTCTCCTGGAAATAGAAGTTGAAAGTTTAAATGAATTAAGAGAAGCATTAGATGGTGGTGCACAAGTTATCATGCTAGATAACTTTTCCCCGCTCGATATGCAGGCAGCCACAAAAATAAGGGATAAGCACCGCAACCCAGCAAAATTAGAAGCATCAGGCAATGTTTCTGTCGAAACCATCCGCGCGATAGCAGAAACTCAAGTGGACTATATCTCTGTCGGCGCATTAACCAAAAATATCCAAGCACTCGATCTTTCTTTGCGCATAAATGTAGAATAAAAGTGCAAAAACATTCAGGCAACCTAATCTCACACAAATTGTCACCTAAAGTAACAAATTAGGTCATCCAAAAGAAAATTGAGGTGACCTAATTTGTCACCCTATTGACTAATAGTTTGTTTCTCATCAACCATGAATATCTTCAATAGAATAAATTTTTCAATAAGGCTGAAAAACAAAAAACATATAACCTATTGTTTTAAATAAATAAAATAAACATTCAACCAACCAAAGGAACACTAGCATTTTATTTTGTACCCTAAATCACTCACAAAATTAAAACTGGCACCCCAATTGCTATTAGGTTAGTAAGATTAAAATCTTGTATTTTTAACGAAACGGGCTACTTTTAAAAATAGCGTTTCACAAACGGTTCCACATCCCAACTCAATATAGAGGTATTTATAATGAAAAAAGTCCAATCTGGTTTTACATTGATTGAATTAATGATTGTTGTCGCAATTATCGGTATTTTAGCAGCAATTGCTTTGCCTGCTTATTCAGACTACCAACAGCGTACTAAAATGTCTGGTGCAGTAGCTGGTTCAGCTTCCTATAAAACAGCTGTTGGACTATGTGTATCAGACCTTGGTACAGCAACAGGATGTACAGCCGGAACTAATGGTATCGGAGCTGCGATAGCTGGCGGCAATGATGGTGCAACAATTAACTATGTTGATGCGCTCACAGTAACTGATGGGGTAATTACGGTAACTTCAACAGGAACAACATCGGCTGGTGCTAATATGGTTATTGCAATGACTCCGGTTGTTAATGCAAATCAAGCTTTACAATGGCAATTAGCAGGTACTGGTTGTGACACAACAACTCCTGGTCGTGGAATTAAATGTTCAGGTAACTAGAAATATAATCTCTGTGCCCAAAAGGCTTGCTTTTAAAGTAAGCCTTTTTGCTACTTAAGCTACTCGAAACTAAATTAGTTTTATTTGATAATATGCTCAAAATAAAGACTAAAGCATTTCTTATTCATCTCCTTTCAAGTCTAGCTGTAATTACTGGCTTTGTATTTTGGCTTAATCTGGTTGTTTTCCCCTCAGGTCTTGCAGATAGTGAAAACATCTGGGAAGCAGTAAAAATTTTATTGATAGTCGATTTAGTACTCGGACCACTAATAACATTTGTTATTTACAAGCCAAATAAGAAAAATTTAAAAGTAGACATCACAATTATTGCATTATTACAACTTTTAGCGCTTTTATACGGTGGCTACGTTATGTATCAACAACGCCCACTAATTGTCGCTTTTAATGTAAAAGAGTTCGAAGTCATAACCGCTGCAGAACTTCATAATGCAACAAATGAAGATATCCCTTCTAACTTTTCATCAAGCTCTCCGAAATTAGTCTATGTGCTACCACCTCAAAATGAAGAAGAATTAGCACGCTATTTTATGAGTAACACACCAATTCAAAACGATCCGGCAAGATATTATGAAATTGATGATCATACGAGCACAATCATAAAAAAATCTTTAAGTTTGGCGACTCTAAAAGAAAAAATTAAATCTGAATCAGCATTTTCAAAAGCCCAAAAAACTTTAGATAAAAACAATAATTATCATGCATTTTATTTACGGGGCTCTTCAGGAAACCGCTCAGTAATTATTATCGATATAGAGCAAAAAGATATTATTAAAGTATTAAGTCATTAATTTTTCATTTACCAATATTACATTTTTTATCAACTTTGTGTGACTTTAGTTTAAAAACAACTTTTATCTATTTGTTTTTTAACTAAAAAGAATGAAATCATTTCAGAACCATTCTATACTTAGCTAATATTGTGACTGTAAAATCAGGGTAAACAGCTATTTACTCTATTGATAAAAATAACGAATTACCTATTGGCGCGTAAAAATGGCTTCAAATCACACCAGCATCGTACTCAGTGGTCTTGCTCGAAGATTAATTCAAGATGAGCTTATCGATGAAAACCAAGCTTTAGATGCAATAAATCAAGCTCAAAAAACAAAGCAAAACTTCGTATCTTATCTTGTTGATAATAGTCTTGTTGATTCACTAAAAATAGCAATGGCTGCGTCTGTGGAATTTGGCGTACCTTTATTCGATATAACGGCTATGGATATTTCACAAATTCCTAGTGAATCAATTAGCGAAAAATTAATCGTAAAACATCATGCAATTCCTTTATTTAAACGCGGTAAAAGACTATATGTCGCAGTTTCGGATCCGACAAACTTATCAGCAATAGATGAGTTCAAATTTCACTCTGGATTTACCACAGAAGCGATTTTAGTAGAAGAAACCAAACTATCTAAAGTGATAGTCAAAATAGTAGAAGAAAAAGAAAGTGAGGAACTTGGCGACTTTGATGACGCGGACCTTGAAAACCTCGATTTAGAAGCCGTAGATGAAGATTCGAAAGAAGACGAAAGTGACACTGGAACGGATGACGCTCCAATAGTAAGGTTTGTCAATAAAATACTACTTGATGCCATTAAAAAAGGAGCCTCCGACTTACACTTTGAACCTTATGAAAAGAAATACCGCGTTAGGTTCCGTATCGATGGTATTTTAGCAGAAGTTGCATCTCCACCAATTACTCTAGCAACTAGAATATCAGCTCGACTAAAAGTTATGTCAAAATTAGACATATCAGAAAAGCGTATTCCACAAGATGGTCGAATCAAACTAAAGCTCTCTAAAAATAAAGCAATTGACTTCCGCGTAAGTACACTCCCTACACTGTTTGGTGAAAAAATCGTAATGCGTATACTTGATCCAACAAGTGCTCAATTAGGTATCGATATGTTGGGATACGAATCAGAACAAAAAGACTTGTTTATGGATGCAATTCATAAACCTCAGGGGATGGTGTTAGTCACAGGACCAACAGGAAGTGGTAAAACGGTTTCCTTATATACAGCCGTAAACATTATCAATACTCAAGAAAGAAATATCTCAACTGCAGAAGATCCTGTGGAGATCAACTTAGAAGGTGTTAATCAAGTCAATGTTAATCCAAAAGCTGGGTTAACCTTTGCTACCGCGCTACGAGCATTCTTAAGGCAAGACCCAGATATTGTGCTGGTAGGTGAAATACGAGACTTGGAAACAGCTGAAATCGCTATAAAAGCTGCACAAACAGGTCATTTAGTGTTATCAACACTACATACAAATAGTGCCCCAGAAACCTTAACTCGTATGGTTAATATGGGCGTAGCCCCTTTTAATATAGCAACCAGTGTTAATTTAGTTATTGCCCAGCGACTAGCCAGAAGACTTTGTGAAAACTGTAAAGAAGAAACCTCGTTTCCTGATGAAGCGCTGTTAAAAATGGGCTTTAAAAAAGAAGAAGTGGGAACTTTTAAATTATTTGAACCAGTCGGTTGCGAAAGCTGTACAAATGGCTATAAAGGACGAGTTGGTGTTTATCAAGTAATGAA
>JAUIHB010000139.1 GCA_030432465.1 Gammaproteobacteria bacterium | reverse complement strand
TTAATTTCTTTACCCGATAACGTGTGTCCGCCAAGTACTATTTTTAAACCATTATAATCTTTTGGATTATGGCTACCGGTTAGCATAACCCCGCTACTAGCATCTAAATAGTTTGTCGCAAAGTACAATAACGGCGTTGGCACTTCGCCAATATCAATGACATCGCGTCCACTTTCCATCAGACCACGTTTTAATGCTTCCAATAGCGATGGCCCTGATAATCTTCCATCACGAGCAACAACAACTCGTTGCTCTCCACGTTCAAATGCTTCGCTACCTATTGCACGGCCAATTTCAGTAATAACCGACTCATTCAATGTCTCACCAACAATCCCTCGAATGTCATATTCCCTGAAAATAGAAGCAGACACGTTTTCAAGTTTAGGTGCTGGCAAATTTTCTATCTCCAATCCATCATTGTCAGATGATAAAGCTTGAATTAATGAGTCAGACTTTGCTGGTAAACTTTCTTGTTTACTATTTTTATCCACTTTCTTATTTTGCTCCGCAGGTTGTAGCTCAAAATTAAACCCTTCGCGTACCAGAGTTTTGCTCATATCTGTAAAAATTTGTAGTTCGAAGTCAGCTTCATTAAGCTTTTTATTTTCTTTCTTACTATCCAATAACCATTTAATAAATATTGAGGCATCACTTCTCACCATCAGGTGCAGCTTTTTAAGTCCGATAAAGCCACCGACTCCCACTAACGCCATCACCAAAAACAATCCCCCAAAAAATAACATTAACTCTACTTCCGAATTAAATTGTGCGGGCTCTGCAGGCCAAAAAGCAATTCGCCAATGTGTCCCTGGCAATGTAGCCGTACCTAGCGGCTCACCGACTTTATAAGCAGGATTTCCAATATCTTTAATACTGGTGTTTTGGTTAGCAAAATTTTGTAAGAACTCATAATATCCAGGCACTAGGCGATTTTCAGGTAAAGCGTTTTGGAAAACACTAAAATCCACACCTATTAAGGCAACTTTTTCAGTTCCATCAAGCTTTAACAGCACCGCAATATGACGCGTTTGCTCCTGCGAGTTAATAGCTTCTGGCATTACGGATTCTTCATTTTTTAACTTGCGAATCAGATCAAGAGTCACATTAGTAATAATTGGCACAGATTGAGCGTTAACATTGTGAGTTGTGTTATCTAATAGCCGAATACCAACAACGTTATCTAACCGATTGGCCACATCCGTTTCCACTTGTTTAATATCTTCTGAGATTCCGCTATTTAAAGTCTGAATAATTTGAGGATCATTCAATATCGAACGCGCGGACGATCTAATGCTATCAATACGGCTCAATACAAGTTCCATGTAAGAAGTCATCGTTACATCAACAAAAGTACGGTTACGCCCTTCTGCCGGCTTCATGACAACCAAATAATACTGAATAATAGCGACAAATATAATTGTTAAAACGCACAAAATTAAATACGGTAGCGAGTAACTTAGTAAGGTTTTAACCGCTTTTTGTGCTTTATTAGACTGCTGTTTTTGTTTTTGTTTATCTTTATTTATTTTCACTCTCAGTCTCCAAAACCGAATTTCTTTCCCTTTGAATAATTATTATTCTTTATTTAAGTGTTACTTGTTATCTTTATATTACTCGTTTCAACACTACTCACGATTAATTGAAGAATCATTTTCTCCAACAGCCAATGCAATCTCATCAATAATGTTTTGTGCCAAAACTTCTTTTGCAGCAACATTTAATATTTTTTCACTTCCATCATCAAATAAAACTAACAATGCATTATTTTCGCTATTAAATCCCAAACAATCACTGCTGATATCATTTGCACAAATCATATTAAGTTTTTTCTTGTGTAGTTTTTTAGTCGCAAACTCTCTTAAATTCTGGCTTTCTGCTGCAAACCCGACTACATAGGGTCTATTTGGTTGAGCTGCGACCCATGCCAGAATATCGGTATTACGTTGTAACTTTAATGACATTTGCTCATCATTTTTTTTAATCTTATGACAAAATACTTCTACGGGTGAATAATCAGCTACCGCTGCACATCCGATAAACACATCAGCATTAGCAACTTTATCTTTAACAGTCTGTAGCATTTCAGCAGCACTGGTGACTCGAGTTACCACCACATTGCTTGGATCACCAAGATGCACAGGACCAGAAACAAGCTCAACATGAGCTCCCGCTCGTTGTGCAGCTTTAGCAATCGCATACCCCATTTTTCCAGAACTATGATTGGAAATGTATCTTACTGGATCAATCGCCTCTACAGTTGGTCCAGCGGTGATAACAACAGTCTTTCCAGCTAACGATTGCTTCGCAAATGCAATAGCCTGAACCCGCTGCGCAATATCAAGCGGCTCTAACATTCTTCCTGCACCAACATCACCACAAGCTTGCTCTCCAACTCCCGGCCCCAGAATTGTATGTCCAAGTTTAGCTAGACTAGCCAGATTTTGCTCTGTGGTAGGATTTTTCCACATTTGCTGATTCATAGCTGGCGCTAAAATAAGCGGTGCATTTGACGCAAGCAAAATTGTTGTCAGTAGATTATCTGCTTCACCATGAACAAATTTCGCTAGACTGTTAGCCGTAGCTGGGGCAACCAATATGATATCAGCCCAACGAGCTAATTCGATATGCCCCATGCCTGCTTCCATTTCAGCATCAAATTGATCCATGTGTACTGGGTGGCCAGAAACAGCCTGTAAAGTCATAGGAGTAATAAATTCAGTCGCGGCAGCAGTCATCACTACTCTAACATCAAAATCACGTTCGATCAGGCGGCGCACTAAATCTGCACACTTATAAGCGGCAATTCCACCGCACACACCCAATAAGAGTTTTATTTTATGAGAAGGAAAAGTAATGTCTGGCAAACTCATTTATCCTAGAGAAATTCAAATACGAGCAATGAGGTAAAGTAGTAGATACGAACTGAACACTCACTAACACGAATGATAGCAAACCTTTTGCGCCTTTTCTCACTCTTTTTGCCGCTAGTTTCCTACAGACAAGTAATTAATGAAAAGACACAATAACCTTTTTGTTTAATTAACAGCAACGGAACTGCAATGACAAGATTATCAAACTGGCCTTCAGCCGATAGACCCAGAGAAAAATTACTGGCACGAGGCGCTGATTCATTGAGCGACTCAGAACTTCTCGCAATATTCCTTAGAACCGGATTACCGGGAAAAAATGTCATTGAGCTTGCACGCGACATTATCCAACATTTTGGCAATTTGAAAAACTTATTCTCGGCGGATCAAAAAACTTTTTGCGAAATTAAAGGGCTGGGAGAAGCAAAATTTGTTCAACTTCAGGCTTGTTTAGAAATGAGTCAACGTTATCTGGCAGAAGAAATTGCTTTAGGTGATGCGATGACCAGCCCCAATCAAGTAAAATCCTACGTTCAATCTCGTTTGGTTTGCCGTCCCAATGAAGTCTTTGCCGCTTTATTTCTAGATAACCAACATCGAGTTATAGCTTATGAAGAGTTATTTTTCGGCACTATAAATGCCTCAACCGTCCACCCAAGAGTCTTAGTCCAAAAAGCTATAAGAGTTAATGCAGCCGCAGTTATTATCACTCATAATCACCCTTCAGGTATTGCGGAGCCAAGTTTAGCAGATATTGACATCACGCTAACGCTTAAACAAGCTCTCAATTTAATTGATGTGAGGCTGCTCGATCATTTAATTGTTGCTTCTCATCAAGTCATCTCTATGGCCGAAATGGGTAAAATTTAGTGTCAATACGATTACTAAGCTGGCGTCTTATAATATTGAGTACAAGGAATAACGCAATTTATCTCCTGATATAACGGCAAACAGATAATCATACAACCTTCCAATAGATGTCGCTTTTCCATGAATTACTGGTAATTTTATGAGCAAAAAGTTGTATTATTGGGCCGTATTTGGTATAAAGTGCGCCCTTTCCACGGCAGGAAGGCTTTAATAATAAGTTTGTTTGCTAAAAATGCCGTAATTTACAGAATTTTAAGAGGCTAATACCATGTCACGAGTATGTCAGGTTACAGGTAAAAGACCTGTAACAGGAAACAATGTTTCACATGCAAAGAACCGCACACGTCGTCGTTTTTTGCCAAATCTTCACTCGCACCGCTTTTGGGTTGAAAGTGAAAATAGATTTGTAAAACTTCGCGTTTCAGCGAAAGGTATGCGCATCATCGATAAAAAAGGCATTGATGCAGTATTAAACACTATTCGCCAGAATGGCGAGAAAGTCTAAGAGGATCCGATCATGCGCGATAAGATCAAATTAGTTTCATCTGCTGGTACTGGTCATTTTTATACCACAGATAAGAACAAAAAGAACACTCCGCACAAGCTTGAGTTCAAAAAGTATGACCCAGTTGTACGCAAGCACGTGATGTACAAGGAAGCTAAAATCAAGTAATTTGATTTTAACCCTCGTGTACCGAGTAGCCTTAAAAACCCAGCTTTATGCTGGGTTTTTTAGTAGTTGCCTCAGTCAAAAATGTTTATTGAATTCAATAAAATTCGATGATGTTTCGCTAATTTAGCCACAAAGAGTTCTTCCGTTTGCGCTTCATAACAACAAGATTGGTAATACACATTTCCATCAGTAATCAACTCAACCTGAGAACTAAACTGGTTGATACCCGCTTGTTGGACAACGGTCACTAACCTTGCAATAACAGCTTCTGCGTTTATACCAAATCTAGGTTTATCCTTTGCACTCATTAAAATTGGTGTATATTTAGGGTAAAGCTCACCAAATAAACCACTACAGCGCAAAATAGCCAGATGCACAGGCAACGCCATCAACTGTTGTTCCGCATAAATAATCCCTTTTCCAGCTTCAGAGTCAGCATTGGGTAAAGTTGATGCAGTGACGAACCCGCTTTCTATCGCTTCATATACTCGCGTCGAGGAAACCAATATAATTTGCTCAACAGTTAACGTTTTTGAAGTAACCTGCCGACACAACCCTGAAAAAATATCTTTCCATAACCAACGAGCAGCTTGTTTTCTCTTTTGCCCCGCCGAAATGCAAATCAGCAACACTTTAATATGCTTATAAGTACCGCATATACCTTCTATGGGATCAATTCGGGCTATTTGGTATGGAATTCCTTTTTCTGCCAACAAAAAACCAACCCGAGCGCCGATTCTCCCCTGACCACAAAGCACAATCTGTGATTCTTTATCGCTGACAGCTACCACAATACACCGTTGTTCTTTGCCCAATAACAGCTTGCTTAAGCGTTTTCTGGCATTTGGTACAAGGCTCTCCACCTCGTCCGTAGACTTGATGGGTATGTTGAAAATATCCTGGCTTCCCATCAACCGCAGTAAAATCTTTTAAACTACTACCTCCTGCGGCAATAGCTTCATTTAAAACCAGTTTTATTTCATCAACTAAATGCTTGATCCGGCTCTTAGAAATATTATTCGCCATACGCTTAGGTGAAATTCCACAGCGAAATAATGATTCCTGTGCGTAGATATTGCCAACTCCAACAACTACCTGACTATTCATGATTAAAGCCTTGATAGCCACTTTTCTTTTTTGGGTAATGGCAAACAAGTAATCCCCATTGAAATCATCGGTTAGTGGCTCAACACCCAACTGAATTAATAACGGATGCTCAAGCCCTAATTGGTTAAAGATTACGCTGCCAAAACGTCTTGGATCGTTATAACGAATAAGTTTGCCATTATCCAAAACGATATCGACATGATCATGTTTTGATACAGCTAAAGACTGCTCAACTATGCGTAGACTCCCAGACATTCCCAAGTGGATCATTAAATTTCCGATATGCATTTCTAGCAGCAAATATTTTCCGCGCCGTTTGACCGCCAGAATCGTTTGTTGTGCAAGCAAACGTCCAAGAGCTGGCTCAACAGGCCAGCGCAATTTAGACTGACGTATAACAATATCGACTATTTTTGCATTGATGCAATGTGGTGCGATTCCACGACAACTTGTTTCAACTTCTGGTAGTTCTGGCACTTTAGTTCACCTGAGGAAAAAATATTGAATATTCATTTGCAGGTCTTCGCAAAATTTGACCTTGCGCAACGAAATAAAAATTTAGCTGTTTTTCAACAATCTTAAATTTACAAACAATTGGCTGGGATAAATTAGCGAAATATAACAGTATTGTTTTTCCACCAAAATCAGGTTTGCGATATTTATCACCAGATTCAGTAAGTAATTGCTGCCATTGATAAATTCTTTCTTCGATATCTCTGCTGCTTAGCCCCTCAGAAAGTTCACCATTAACCATCCAGGAGTTACTCTGTTTTACAAAACTATAATCACCAAAATCAATGATTGAAAGAGTTAAACTCTGCGGGCTAATTTCTTCTTGTAATGGTTCTGTTGGTAGCAACTTTGAAGAATCACCTGAATTCATCATTTTGCCTAATAGCACCAAAAATAAAATCATGGCAGCAACCACAAGTATCACAATATTTAACCAGTAAGCTTTCGATGCTTGTCGCTTATGAGGCTTAGTTTTTTTACTAGTTAACACTTTTTAACCTTTGTGTTCGTCGCCACCACCAAAATAAGAATATGATAACAGGAGCTACCAAGCTTAATAACCATTGCATAAGCCAGTGGCCTGAAATACTTGGTGTAATTTGGTGGTCTTTAAATTCAGAAATATTTTCAAGTGTCGTCATGTGGGTTAACCACCCCACAAGATTTAGAACTAATTGTTTATTGCCATAATTATTTATTGCTGTATCAGAAGCAAAATGACTATCGCCAACCAAAACTATTCGTTGTTTTTTAGATTGATCGGTATAAGCCACTGCCAAATCAAAAGATTGCTGTTGCTCACCTGAACTTTCATTAAATGCTAAATCCGTCTGTTCGATATCAAATTCATTCCATACGCCTTTATGAGTTTTCAAAATGACTTCTCTTTTGATCGCTTGTGAAGCCTCATTTGCCAAAGGATTGATTTTCAAGCCACTACTCCATGGAAAGGCCAACAGCGTATTAATTGATTTAGCCACAGGGTGCTCACTTGGCTGATTAACAATGACAACTGCTGGATGCGGTACCCCACTTTGATAAGCGTTCCAATCAACCAGCGTCCCTTTGATTCTTGAAACTCCGGTGAATTGCTCTATTTCAAAAGGAAGGTAACTCTCTGGATCGGCTAAAACGAGCATGTTCCCACCATTTCTCAAATACTGGATTACAATATCAACTTCTTTAGGTAGCCAAGCCTGCTTACTCGCAGCGATCACTAATAAGTTAGTGTTATCACTTATGACTGGCAATGTTTGCAAATTCTGTACCGCTATAGGCCATCCCTTTTCGCCTAAAACCTGATAAAGCAGCCCCATGTCCGAAGATTTTTTGCCCAAGGGACTAGCTTCACCATGCCCTTCCACAAAAGTAATCCATTGTTGTTTTCGATTAACTAACTGTAAAATTGTTGTTTCAAAAACCCGTTTTACTTCTTGGTTAAAAGGATAAGAAACGGCTTGTTGAATTTCACCTAAAGAAAACTGAATAAATTCACCAGCACTTTGTAATTCAGGACTTAATGCTTGGCGAGAAACAAATTTGAGTTCACTTTCTGGCAATGTTGTTTTAAGCAGTTCATAACCTTTAATAACTTCTTCTCGACTACCACTGTCATCAACGATGGCTGTAATTTTAATTTGCTTACCGGATTCAATAACCAATTGAATAATTTGCGAGGAAATAGTGTTTTTTTTCTCTCGAGAAAAATCGATTTCTCCATGGAGGACAGGACTTCCGATAACTAATAACAGGCCAATAAAGCAAATAACTTTAGGATAAATAACTATTTCGCTCAGGTGGGATAGTCGATAAAAAACTAGCCCAAAAAATAAAATTAGCCACCCACAGTAAACTGCTACATCTGCATAAAAAATGACGCCTTCACGGAGTGTAAATAAAGGAAGAAATAAACCTTGCCATGGTATCTCAAACCAATAAACTCTTATAGCAGATTCAATAAATAAAAAAACAATCAAACTCAAAAAGTTAATCAAAACTGCTGCAACAGGTGACTTAACACATGAAGATATAAATACACAAAATAAACTAATAACACAGCCGATAATAGTAAGTATAGTCAGTAGCACTGAGAGCCTTAACCAATCAATAGATGAATAAAAACTCAAAATCACAACGGTCATTAACACTAGAAGAACAGGTATTAAAGTAAAGCTGAATATCGAAAAAAATAGCACCTTTAATTTATTCAATGTGCTTAAAGCTGACAAATGAAATAAGCTTGCTTGTCCACTGACTGAAAAAACCGGCAAGATAAAAGCGCTTGCTAAACTTGCCGTGAAAATTTGCATAAATAAACACAACCCGATAAGTGGAACAATTATTTCGTTAAAAACAGAAAGTAAGGAGATATTTTGTGCTTGTAAGTAAAGAAATTTAAGATAACTATAGCGAATAAAAAAACCAATTGTCAGACAACAAAATATAATTCCAGCAATAATAATTGGGCGTCTCAATAATTGCTGTACAAAACTGTAAATCAACCGCGACATTTTATAATTCACCTTGTGCAATCAACTTAAATAAGGGCATTAAAATGTTTTTTCCTGATTGAAAATGCATAATTTCAGGATGAGTTTTCTTGGCGTTTTGAATAAATTGAAAAATTATTTTTTCTTGCTCACTTTCAATGAGATATAAATTCTTTTTTGTTCCTTGGAAAACCAATTGTGGCGCCACAACTTCATCATCAACTTGATGAAAAAAAGTATCAGGCTCAGCGACAAGCCAATGTTGTTGTGAATCATTCATCACTATTTGCGCAATTACTTGTCCACGATGAATGAACAGGACTTCATCGGCAATAGTCACAGCTTCGTTAATGTCATGAGATGAAAACAAACACAGTTTATAACTAGAAAGTTGCTTTAAGTTTTCAACTAAATATTCCTGCTCAAGCGGATCTAAAGCTTGTGAGGGCTCATCTAAGAAAATAAACTCTGGTTTATTTAAAAAAGCTTGGGCAATGGATACTTTTTGCAAATTTCCCTGCGACAAACTTGTTAATGGTTGCTGAAAAATACTCCCTAGCCTCCACCGTTTACACTCTTGCAGCACGCACTCTAGCGCACTTTCATAAGACAATCCTTTTAGCTGGCAACAAAACAGGAGATACTCTTTAACAGAAAGTGTAGACAAAGCAGACATATCTGGTGCTTGATACCCCAACACCTTATAAAGTGCAGAATTTCCCGATGAATAATCAGGATAAACGACTGTCCCCTCAGTTGCTTTGTCCAGACCTAACAATAACCTGATTAAAGTTGATTTTCCTGCTCCGTTAAGCCCAACTAATGCAATCTTCTTTCGTTGCTTGAGCTTGAAAGAAATATCATTAATTAAAGTCTTTTTACCTAGCTTAAAAATCAGTTTTTCAACTTTTACAGC
>JAUIHB010000138.1 GCA_030432465.1 Gammaproteobacteria bacterium | reverse complement strand
CGTCTAAACAACAAATAGACACACCTGAGTTACCAATTTTACCATAAATATCAGGACGGTAATCTGGATCATCGCCATATAAGGTGACTGAGTCAAAAGCTGTTGATAGTCTAGCTGCTGGCATACCTTTGGAAACATAATGAAAGCGTCGGTTCGTTCTTTCAGGGCCGCCTTCGCCAGCAAACATTCTGGTAGGGTCTTCACCTTCACGTTTAAAAGGAAATACACCGGCAGTATAAGGGAATTGACCTGGAAAGTTTTCTTGTAACTTCCATTTTAGGCGATCTCCCCAACCTCGAAATTTTGGCACCGAAATTTTAGGAATTGCTTGATGGGATAAAGATTTTGAGTGAGTTTCTACTTTGATTTCTTTATCTCTGACTTTATAAATGAAAATATCATTTTGGTATTGTTCGCACTCACTATTCCATTGATCTAATAATTTACTATTTTCCCTATCGAGTTTGAGCTCGACTTCTTCTAATAATTCACCAAGAGGTTTTTTTAGAGAATCATTTTGTGCAGCAAATTCAATCGTTTCGTTAATACTTTGTACGCGTTGGGCGGCTTCTGCTTGTTCTTCTACCCATTCGTCATAAGCACGATTATTTTCAGCAATCTCGGCCAGGTAACGAGTGCGCTTGGGGGGAATGATATAATTTTTTTCTGACATCTCTTGGGTTATTTCAAAGCTGGTTGTTAAATCGGCTTCTGTTGAACTATTAATTAGTTGTATTAAATTACGGTATAGCTCATTGGTACCAGGATCATTAAATTGACTGGCAATTGTGCCGTACACGGGCATATTCTCGGTGGGTTCATCAAAACGTACATGATTGCGTTGAAATTGTTTTTGAACGTCGCGTAGTGCATCTAATGCGCCGCGCTTATCAAATTTATTAATCGCGATGATATTAGCGAAATCAAGCATATCGATTTTTTCTAGTTGAGTTGCTGCGCCATATTCTGGAGTCATCACATACATCGAAACATTTGAATGTTCTACTATTTCAGTATCAGATTGGCCTATTCCTGAAGTCTCTAAAATAACTAAATCAAAGCCAGCTGTTTTTACGATATCAACAGCATCTTGAATATGTGGTGATAGTGCTAAATTAGATTGGCGTGTAGCTAATGACCGCATATAAACTCGTTCACTATTAATAGCGTTCATACGAATTCTGTCACCTAATAACGCGCCGCCGGTTTTTCGTTTAGAAGGATCAACAGAAATAATGGCGATATTTTTATCATCAAAATCGAGTAAAAAGCGTCTGACTAACTCATCTACCAATGACGATTTTCCTGCACCGCCAGTACCAGTAATGCCAAGTACAGGAGTTTTTGAAGTTTTTGCAGCAGAACGAGCTTGCTCTAAAATTGTTTGGTGTTCTTTGGGGTAATTCTCTGCAGAAGAAATAAGTTGGCCTATCTCTTTAGGATCTTTTGTCGTTGGTAAAACTGAAGTCGATTTTTCACCTGTGGCAAAATCTGACTTTTGAATGAGATCATTAATCATACCCTGAAGCCCCATTTCCCTACCATCGTCAGGTGTGTAAACTCTAGCTACACCATGTGCATGCAGTTCTTCAATTTCGTCAGGTAAGATTACACCACCACCGCCAGCAAAAACTCGAATATGGCCGCAGTTTTTTTCATTGAGTAAGTCCACCATATACTTTAAATACTCAACATGGCCTCCTTGGTAAGATGTCATTGCAATTGCTTGAACATCTTCCTGTATAGCACAATCGACAACTTCCTGAACGCTACGATTATGTCCTAAATGAATGACTTCACAACCGCTTGCTTGAATAATACGGCGCATTATATTAATTGCAGCATCGTGCCCATCAAATAATGAGGCAGCCGTTACAATACGGATTTTGTGAGTTGACTGATAAGGTTGTTGAGTTGTATGAGACATGGCGTACCTTTAAATCCTAATTCAGCGGAATAATGTTGAGTCAGTTGACTCTGGAGAAGAAATGCTAAATTTCAACATCTCTTCAAGAAAAACTAATCGCTTCTATAGATAATGAAGCCTTTTCAAAATTTAGGCGCAGATTATACCAAAATTAAGCGAAACGGGCTAAATTTGGTGCCTTGAAATGGACTAATCCTACCTGTCGTTTCCCTTTTGAAATCAATGGGATATTTAAACAAATAGCATGAATTTAAAGTTGTTAGTCTAGCCTTTTATTCCGTAGCGTCAAAAATAAGAGTGCTTCTATCACTGAAATTTGAAACTTAAATGACACTACGAAGTATTAATTTAAAAGTTTTATTTATATTAATGAATCAAGAAAATTTTATGTAAAAATATTCTAAAAGATAGTTATTTGGCTAAAACCATCAAGCCAAATCAGGGGGGCGCTGTAGGGAAAATGCTCATTGTACTGCACCCTAAAACGGTTAAAAGTGGTTTATACTCAGTCAATAGCTATGTAAGGAGCGGAGGAGGTTGCTTTGAAATATTCAATGGTATTGATTGTGCCTATTACAACTTGTATTTCACTGTATTTTGGTGGTTGGCTTAGTTTTAGCACGCTTATCTTTGCTTTTGTTATTGTGCCTTTATTAGAACTTTTAATTTCGCCAGATAGTCATAATTTAAGCTTTTCTTACAAACAAAGCTACTCAATAAATCCATTTTTCAACGGGATGTTATGGATAAGTTTACCTATTTATGTATTCCTTACAGGATATGCTCTTTCTATTTTTAGTCAAATTGTTAGTGTCGACATTTTTGTTGTGGGTCAAATTATAAGCTGTGGATTATTGTGCGGTATTTTAGCAATAAATACAGGCCATGAACTTGGGCATCGGCATACGAAATTTGAGCGAACTTTGGGAGAATTGTTATTAACATTTTCATTGCAAGCCCATTTTTTACCTTATCACAATCATGGTCACCACCGATTAGTGGCAACCAGTGAAGATCCTGCTACTGCGAGACTGAATGAAACCGTGTATCTATTTTGGATAAGGTCCCAAGTAGGAAGTTTTATTGAGGCTTGGAGGATTGAGTGGCGACGCTTAACTCAAAAACAACATAGTCCATTCAGTTTAAAAAATAGAATGTTGAAATATACGCTGTGGGAAGTGACTGCTTTATTAGGAATTGGAATATTTTGGGGGATTGGCTCGCTAGCTGCTTTTATTGCAATTTGTTTTGTTGGCATGCTGTTGCTTGAAACCGTGAATTATATTGAGCATTATGGGTTGTTACGCGCCCAAGATAAAAATGGAAAATATGAAAGAGTCTCAATTAAGCACTCATGGAATTCTAATCACCGATTAGGTCGTTTATTATTGTTCGAATTATCTCGTCATTCTGATCATCATGCTAACCCAGGTAAACATTATCAACTATTAGATTCCCATCCAAAAAGTCCACAAATGCCAACGGGATATCCTGGAATGATGTTATTAAGCTTACTGCCGACGATTTGGTTTAAGGTAATGAATAAAAGAGTGATTAAAGCGAAGTAAACATCTGCTTAGTTGTTAGTAAAGATAAAATAGAAAAAGCCACTGAAAATCAGTGGCTTTTTTGTAAACTCATCGCAACGCTATAAAACGTTTGAATGCCTGAAACTTATAGCATGATTTATTCTGAAAGAATGATGTCCTCAGCTGGTGATATGCCCTTGGGAAAGGGTTTATTTTCCAGAGGTTGCATGGGATCATTTTTCATTTTTTGTTTTAAGTATTCAATTGCTTTATTCAACTGGGCGTCGTTTCCTTTAAAGGTTGCATGAGGGAGGTTGTCAACTTCAATAGTTGGTTTTACTCCTGAACCTTCAACAACCCAACGACCATCTAATGCATATTGAGGAAACTCAGCCACTCGGGCAATACCAAAATCTGAAGTAGTATTCATATCCCTCAGCCAAACACCAGCACCAGCTGTTTGTTTTCCGATAACAGGCGCTAGATTTAAGGCTTTAATTCCTGCAGTAAATGTTTCACCATCTGAATAGGTAAATTGATCGGCTAAGACGACAAGTTTTCCTCTGAAGGTTTGTTGCATATTGGAATAACCTTTACCTATTGGTGATTTCCAAAACATCCATGCTTTTCGAAGTAGTTTTTCTAAAATCCAACTATCAATATTACCACCACGATTGCGCCTCACATCAATAATAAGGCCGGGCTTATCATAGTTAGCGTAAAACTCACGGGCAAATTCCGCGATATCATTGGGGCCCATCGCATGAATATGCAGGTATCCTATATCATTAGAAGCTTTACTGACTTTTTTGCGATTATTACTAACCCAGTCATTGTAACGATACTGATATTCTTGGCTGGTTGTTGCTGGTGTAACAATAGTTTTAACTGTTTTACTACCGCGTTTTAATTCGAGCAAAACTTGTTTTCCAGCCTGATTTCGTAGTTGACGATTAAGATCTCGTACAGAAAAAGTCTTAATATTGTTAACGGCAATAATTCTATCACCTATAGCAGCATCCACGCCTGGTTGTAATAGTGGTGAAGCTTGCGATGGCAACTCAGGATCGTATTGATAAATATGTTCTATCTCAACGCCTTTTTTCGTTTGATTAAACGTGGCTCCCAATGTTGCTGCATTTGCACTGTTTTCTGCTTTAGGTAGATCACCCCCCCTTACCTGCGAGTGAAGAGTATTGAGTTCTCCCATCATTTGCTTAAAAATATCATTAAGTTCATGACGATCAGTCAAACGATCAAGTAAAGGTTGAAATCTGTTTTTAGTTTTATTCCAATCAACGCCTCTAAGCTTATTGTCAAATAGTGAATCACGGTGCATTAACCATGCATCATGAAAGATTTGTTGCCATTCCGACTTGGGAGAAATTAGAAGCTGCCATCCTGTGGCTTGAACCTGCATATCTGTCGTATCTCCAGGAAACGAATCTCCAGTTGAAACTATGAACATATTGGCATTGTTACCACCTTGTTTTTTCACAAAAAGCTTAGAGCGATCATGTGATAGCTGGTAAGTCTCAACTCCATCACTGTAACTTTTTATTTCGGGTGATGATTTTATTTTGATAACTTTAAGTTCCGGCTTTGCATCAGGTTCATTGACTAAATCTTGAACGTAAATATGGTTTTCAGCCACACTTAAGTTAGAATAATTACCTGAGCTTACAGGGACTTGCCATAATCGATTAGCGATATTTTTCCAATCAATGTTAACTTTATTATCCGATTTTTTAGCTTTTTTCTTATCTTTTTTATCATCACTTGGCGTTTTTTTACTAAGCTCAGTAACTGGTTGAAATGGAAATTCTGCTTTATTATTTAACGCGTATGCGAAAATCTGAGCGCGTCGATCAAAAGCTGTGCCCATGTTTCTGTCTCCCCATGGAGAAGAAGGGCTTGGACTAAAATAGCGCTCAGATAAAAAGTACAGCCAATTGTTTTCGGCATCAAAGGCTGGAGAGTAAGAGTTATATTTATCACTAGTTAAAACCTGATGCTTGTCTTCTTTTAAGGAATACAGAATTACTCGGCTGCGCTCTTCGTTTTGATGTGTTCTAGTTATTGCTAATAGCTGACTATCTTTAGACCAAACAGTATCTGCGTAAGGATCAAGACCAGGACCATGAGTGAGAATTTTTTGATTCTTCAGAGTTTCTGTGTTGAGTAACCACAAATCACCATTTTTATCGTCATGGGCAATCCATTTACCATCAGGTGATAAAGAAATATTCCAACGAAAAATATAACCATCCTTAGTGAGCTGTTTACTTTGATTTGAGCCATCAGCAGCAAATTTCCATATTTCCATTTCGCCACTTGCATCGTTAAATGCATAGACCCACTTTCCGTCAGGACTTAAAATTGCTTGTCGTGTCCTTGAGTTTTGTGGAGTATTAACTTCTATCAAACGTGATTGGTCTGTTCCTGCGATAGCCACACGACCTCTCGCGGTGATAGTTATTTTATCTTGTTTGCCGGTTAGCCGCGCAGAAGTTAGATATTTCAATGGATTATTAACCCAGTGTTCGCGCAAATTAGGGAAATCTGAAGTTAGAGAAATATCAATAATTTGACTTTTCAGACTATTCAAATCGAATAAGTAGAGGTCTGCGCCTAATTGGTAAATTACACGTCCATTATCTAAGCGAGCAGCTCTAATTGGCCACTCCTTATAATGAGTGAGCTGTTTGAAGTTTTTCCCATCTTGATCCATTTGCCACAAATTGTCATTACCGCTAGCATCACTGATAAAAATGAGTTTATCTTTATAAGTCATTGGTTGACGTGCAGAACCAATGTGATTATTTGTCAGTTTGGTGGCTTCCTTATTGGAGTCTAATTTGTAACGCCAAAGTTCCCCCAATGCGCCACCACGGTAAACTTTTGCGTTGTCAGTTGATACTTGTAATCCAAATTGGGTGAAAAATAAATTTTTACCATCTTCAGCCATTACCCCCTCAACAGCATCTGCAAGAGGTATTGATTGAGTGGACAATGTCTTTGGATTAACTGTTCGTAGCGTCCAGTTACCTGTCGGGCCAACACGACTATTAGTGCTGTATAAAACGTGATTATCCGGTGTCCAGTGATGCACTTTTACTCGGCTATTTTCAAAAGTTACTCGTTTAGCAACGCCACCGTTAATCGAGATGACATAAACTTCAGTTGCCCCTTCATAGTCAGCAGCATAAGCTACCCATTTTCCATCATTAGAAATGCTAGCTTGCTTTTCTTCTGCAACATGTGAAGTTAACCTTTTAGCTTGATTCTGGCTTAATGAACTTGTCCAAAGATCACCTTCGGCGGTAAAAACTACTGTGTCACCATGGATATCCGGTGAACGATAATACCCTTGAGTGGCATAAACAGCTCCATTTAAGCCCAAAGCCAAGGCTAAAGTTAACGCAAGTTTCATAGATGTACCCATATTACTGATTGGAATTGATTTTTTAATGTCTGTTGTTAGTAAATATTAGCAGAGAAATCCTACCAACTCTTTTAGAATACTATACCTAGCCAGCAACAGATAATATTTGAAGGCTATTTGGGCTGTTTTCTTGTGTCTTTTTGTTACAAAAATCGTCGAAAAGCTGGAAACGTGCAAGATAGGTCTGATGTCTCTATTCAATTGGATTTACACAATAAGCAACTAGCTTTAAAACTGGATTAATTTTATTTATCGAAACCTAAAAAAACTTTTGTTGGTCAATCAATATACTGAGTTTTATATTGTCAGAGAAGCCGCATTTTCTTTTAAGTTGAGGTGAAATGATGCAATCTTCAGAAGGTATTGTTCGTGCCAAAGGCCACAAAAAGCACCATGCAAGGCAAGAACGTGAAAGTTGGGATGAACGCCCTGAAAAAATCAGTAAATCGGGGGCTCATAGTGAAAAAAGTAGTTACCAAGTCAGGCAAGATATTGAGGACTTTTTTGAAAGAAAAAGACTCAAAGATTTGACGGGTGAAGTTTGGGATTAGTTTTTAGCTTAATTTTTAAATTACTCAGTTTTTAATCCTCTTAAATGAGATAGAACACTCCTTCCAAGGGCGGGTAGATAGTACCCGCCTTCTAATATTGAAACAATGCGGCCTTCAGCGGTTAGTGTTGCAATGGTTTTTAATTGCTGGCTTATCCAATAATAATCTTCGTCCTGTAAATTCATTTGTCCTAGAGGATCTTCTTGGTGAGCATCAAACCCGGCAGAAATCAGGATGAGTTGAGGCTTAAAATTCAGTAAATGTGGTAACCAGTCTGCTTGTATTGTTTGTCTAAAAGTCTGACTGTCACAACCACTGTGTAGCGGCGATTTTATTATATGCTCGTGACTTGATGATGCTTGGCTATAAGGATAAAAAGGATGTTGAAAAGTTGAACAGAAAATAATGCCTTGTTTATCTCGTACGATCTCTTCTGTCCCGTTACCATGATGTACATCATAATCAACAATGGCAATTCTTTCTAATTTGTAAATTTGCTGGGCATAAAGGGCGGCGATAGTGATGTTGTTAAATAAACAGAATCCCATGGCTTTATCTCGCTCTGCATGGTGTCCTGGCGGTCGAGTGGCACAAAATGCACTTAAAACTTGTTTCTGCATGACTAAGTCAACAGCCTGAATAGCTGCTCCAGCCGATAGTTCTGCAGCTTTTAAGGTTGCAGGCATCATTAAGGTATCTGGGTCGAGTTGATAAACGCCATTGGTTGGTGAGTTTTGGTAAATATGATCAATATAATTTGGGGCGTGAGCTAAATATAACCAGCGCTTTTCAATTACTTCTGCATTAAATAGTTGTAAATTTAGTTCTGTTATATGTGGAGAAATATGTTGTCGTATTGCATCTAAACGAGCTGGTGACTCAGGGTGAGAGGCTCCCATTTGATGTAGTTGACATTTTTTATGAGTGATATAGGCAATAGTCATAATAATTCAGTCTCAGATATAGAGTACCTTCGAAGAGCTGGGTGTTTAGTATCAATTTATTGTAAAGTCTATTTTTATTAAATATTTTAATCGTTAAAGGTTTAAATTGTTAAAGGTTGAAACTGTTCTACAAACTGAGCGACTTGTTCTTTTGGGAGTGGTTTTGAAAATAAAAAACCTTGTCCATAACGGCAATTTAAATTTTGAGCCAGTTTCATTTGTTGTTCTGTTTCAATACCCTCTACAACGATTTCCATTCCTAAGTTATTCGCAAGAAAACCAATTGACTCAATGAGAGTAATGTTGCTTTGATTATCACTGGTTGATTGAATAAAAGAGCGATCAAGTTTTATGAGATCAAAAGGAAACTGGTGAAGATAGCTTAATGAAGAATAACCTGTTCCGAAATCATCTAGTAGTACTTTCATACCAATGGATTTTAACTCTTGAACAAACTGAGTTGCAGCTTTAAAGTCTTCAACTAAAATACTTTCAGTAATTTCTGCATTGAGCTTAGTAGGATCAATATCGTACATAGAAATTTGTTCGCGAATAAAAGAGTCAAGTGTTCGAGACAATATTTGCATTGCAGAAATATTAATGTTGATATAAAGATTTGCCAAAATTTCATGTTGAGAAAACTCTTTTAAAGCCTCACATGCCATGGTTACAATAGATTCTCCCAGCTCTTGAATTAATCCAGTTTCTTCCGCAATGGGAATAAAATCAACAGGGCTGATAAAACCTAAACTTGGATGAGACCAACGTATCAGTGCTTCAAATCCAACCATTGAATGATACTGCATATCTAATACCGGTTGAAAATAAAGTGAGAGTTGTTTGGTGCCTATTGCTAGTCTGAGATCTTGCTCTAGCTGTAAACGTAAGGAGACAATTTTTTTGATGTTGGCATCAAAGAGGCAAAAGCGATTTTTTCTTTGTTTCCTGAAAGTGAAGGAGAACCATCATCGGCGATTGATTTTGTTAAAGTAAAAATTTCTGTTCCATCAGTTCCGATTTTTATCAAATCAAAATTTCCATT
>JAUIHB010000137.1 GCA_030432465.1 Gammaproteobacteria bacterium | reverse complement strand
AAGAAAGACCCGGCGTGATGTTCTCAGATATAGAATTAATTGGCGTACCACATCGTATTGTCATCAGTGAAAGAGGTATAGATGCAGGCAAGTTAGAATATAAGCATCGCCGTAATAATGACAAAATAGATGTTGAAATTGACAAGGTATTCTCTTTTCTTGAGCAAAAACTGTCCTAAACTAAGGTATAGTTGCTAAATTATTGGCCGCAAACCAGATTGTTAAAAGTAATTGCTCAATGAAAAAAGTCACCTTTTTTACCTGTGTTCTCTTATGCTTAAGCAGTTTAAGCTTTAAGGCATTTGCGACCACTCAAGAAAAGCCAGATACCGAATTTCGCATCAAACTTGCTGAAGCCATTGATAATGCTGGCGACTCATTTAAAGACAAGTTTGAAGCCGAAGTTTGGTTAGTTGAGCAATCACTGCGACTAGCCAAAGCGGCGCCACATATTCCTGAAGATGAGCGCTTGGAAATCCTGAAACTGGTGCATAGAGAAGCAACTCACTTTAAGTTAGATCCCATGTTAATTCTTGCGTTAATCGATGTAGAAAGCGATTTTGATCAGTATGCTATATCAAGTGCTGGCGCACGCGGTTTAATGCAGGTAATGCCATTTTGGAAAGCCGAGCTTGGCAAACAAGAAGACAGTTTATTTGATATCCATACAAACTTAAGATATGGCTGCGCAATTTTAAGTATTTATTTAGAAAGAGAAAAAAATAATACCACTCATGCTTTGGCAAGATATAACGGTAGCCGAGGGCAAGTCTGGTATCCCATGAGAGTGTATAAATCCATGCGTCAAATCTGGCGAAGATGAACGAACAAACAGACACAAGAGAATTTCCCGCGGCTTGCTATAATCTTACAGGCCAACCCAGAACCGGTCTTGTTCTTACTGGTGGCGGTGCGCGTGCAGCTTTTCAAGCTGGCGCACTACGAGCCGTTTCAGAAATTATTTACCGTAAAGAATGTGGAAACCCTTTTCAAATTATTGCAGGTACTTCGGCTGGCGCAATAAACGCCGCAGTATTAGCAAGCTATGCTCATGCACCAGACGAAGGAATAAAAGCACTGCAAAAAGTTTGGGAAAATTTTTCTGTTGATCAAATTTTTCGCTCTGATTTTTTTGGCGTCATGAAAAATACGGGTAAATGGATCCGCTCGATATTTTCCAACCAATATCATCGTAAACACCGTTTGGGACTTTTTGACAATACGCCACTCAAAGAACTCTTAGGCCATGTAGTTAAATATGAAAATATCCAAAAAGCTATTGATGCCAAACAACTTTTAGCGCTATCTATAACGGCATCGGGGTACTCTACCGGACAGTCCATTTCTTTTTTTCAAGGTGCACCAGAATTAAGTAGCTGGCAGCGTTACCGTCGTTGTGGTGCGAGAACAAAAATTAATCGTGATCATTTATTAGCTTCTTCAGCAATTCCAATGCTTTTTCCCGCCATAAAAATCAACCGAGAATTTTTTGGTGATGGCTCAGTAAGGTTTTTATCCCCGATTAGCCCAGCCATTCATTTAGGCGCAGACAAAATATTTATAATAGGGGTTGATCCGGTAAGAGATGTTAATGCCTACCGCCCTCAAAATGTCCACTACCCGTCAGTTGCAGACGTTGCAGGACACGTACTCGACAGTGTTTTTATTGACAGTTTAAATAGTGATATTGAAAGAATTCAACGTATTAACAATACTATTGACCTCATACCTGACTCTGTAAGAGGCTTGCGTAGCAAACTGCGACCGATTAATACTTTTACCATTTCACCTAGCCAAGATCTTAGCTTGCTTGCAAGTAAACATTTTGATCAATTACCTAAAGTTATTCAGTTTTTTTTCCGTCGTATGGGGGTTGGCTCAGGTGAAGGCTCCACAGTATTAAGTTATTTAATGTTCGAATCCGCCTATACTCGCGAACTCAGCCAACTAGGCTATGAAGATACCATGCGCCAGAAAGAAAAAATCCTCGAGTTTTTCGCTAGTTAAACCTTTCTGTTATATAAAATCGAGATAATGTAACAAATTTGTCATAAAACCCCTTCAGAATTGCGCCCACAATTTACCCTTAACTATAAAGACCAATTATGATACGCAATTCAATCCCAATTATACTCGTTATTATCGTGGTAATCGGCCTCGGTAACTTTTTTGTCACAAATGGAATTATTGCGCAAAACTCAGAAATGGAAACTTCTTCTCAGGCAACACAAAAAACATTGACTCTTTCAGGCTCAAATACCGTAGGTGAAAGTTTTGCACCTTTACTTGCCAAGTCTTTTCTACAATTTTCAGGCGCAATGTTTATCCAAGAAGTTCAACTCAACAATCCTGTTGAAAAATATATTGAAGGCATTATTCCTGAAACCAATACTAAAATAAAAATAGCAATAAAAGCGCATGGTTCCAGCACGGGGTTTACAGCGCTTTACAAAAAAAAGACTGAAATAGCAATGAGCTCACGTTTAATTAAACCAGAAGAGCAAGAACAAATTAGTAGCATTATTGGTGAAATTAAGGAGCACCCAATTGCGCTTGATGCACTTGCCATTATTACTCACCCCAACAATCCAATTAATCAAATAACCATCGAGCAAATTGCAACTATTTTTTCAGGTCAGGTGAGCAACTGGAAAGAGCTTGGTGGTAACGACCAGAAAATTACTCTGTTTAGCAGAGATAATAATTCAGGAACTTGGGATACCTTTAAAAATCTGGTGTTAAAACCATTTGCTTTCGAATTAGATAAAAATGCGACTCGCTATGAGTCTAGCCAAGAGCTCGTCAGTCAGGTGGTTAATACACCAGGGGCTCTAGGTTTTGTTGGAGTTAGCTATGTCAATAACTCAAAACTCTTAAAAGTGTCTAAAACATCATCAGAGGTGGCAAGCAAACCTTCAGGCTATACAATTGGAACAGAAGCCTACCCTCTTTCACGTAAGCTTTACTTATATACTGCCGGAAAAAAAACGGAGCCATTAGTTCAATCTTTTATTGATTTTGTTAACCAGAATGAAGGACAGAAAAACTCAGAAAAGGTTGGTTTAATTTCCTACTATCCTACCCATTATCGGCCGCAAGAAATTAATAAAAGCACACCAATGCGTTACCGTGATCTAGCTTCATTAGGCAAAAGAATCACCGTTAATTTTACAGGCAAAAACAGTAGTGATTTATCAAAAAAAGAAGTCCGAGATATAGAGCGTTTAAAAAATTATGCTCAACAAAACCCAGGAAGAAAAATCGTTCTGGTTGATTTTTCAGACTCTACAAGATTGAATCAACTCAAGTCAATTTTGGAAGAGAATCAAATATCAGTACTCGATACTTTTAAACTCAATTATCAATCTCGCCAGTCCGATGATATAGAAGTGTGGGTTTTATAAGCCTTTGTAAAACCAAAACTTTTCAATATTGATTATCTTCCAATCATAAATACTAACGAAGACCATCAGGGAATACTGAAAAATGTTCCCTGATAATTTACTTTCCATTAACTTTCAGTTAACACTAACTGAATACTCGTTTCATTATCCTGCGCCTTAAATGCCTGACAAATGAATACCCCAGGTATCGCAACAATCTGATCGTTATAATAGATAATAGGAAGTGACTTTCTTTGCCATGCAGGTACATTTAACTCTTGAAATATTCGCTTAAGGTTAGTCGATTTTTGGCGATAGTCCGGTAAACAACGCTCTCCACCCTGGCGCATTTTAATGTAAACCCGCTCGTTGTCCAAAGGAGGTCTCAAACCATTTTCTGTAAACTCTCGATGTAGACGAAAGCCATTACTCAGTGTTATTAATTCATTCAAATCCTTCCACTCAACGTTATCAAAAGCTTCTCGAATTTTTATTTTTTCTGCTAAAACTAACCATTGTCCCAACTGCTGAACTTGACTTCCAGCAAAGCTTAAATGAATTTGTGTCCGATTAGTGGAGTGAAATTGCCGCAAAAGTTCAGTTAGCTCTTTATGACTGGGTGTTGTGGAAAGTAAGTGTTTTGACCAATAACGTAATAGATTTTTTTGTCGAGCGGTGGACAGCCCTTTTAATTTATCAATATTTAATTTTTGTTGTTCGTTAACAGCTTGCCAATCATATAACGCAATTTCCTCAGCTAATTCAGCTTGTTCTTCACAATGTGAAGAAAACCTTTGCAACGACTTTAAATAACTCGGCCATTTTTTTTGCAACAAAGGGGTCACCTGATTGCGTAAAAAATTACGCGAATAATAATCAGTTTGGTTGCTAGGATCTTCAATCCAGCATAGTTGACGGATATGCGCATAGCTTTCAATAATTTTGCGAGGAGTATCCAGTAAAGGCCGAAACAACATACCTTGGGCAAGTTTGCGTTTTTTTGGGATCCCAACGGCTCCGCTGAGTCCTGTTCCACGTAACAAACGAAACAAAATAGTTTCAGCCTGATCATCCATATGATGTCCCATCACCAGACATTCATCATGACTCAATTCAGACTCAAAAAATTGATAACGCGCATTACGCGCAGCTTCCTCAATCCCGCTCGAAACTTGCTCCGCTAAATGTAGGCGAGTTACGGTTAAGGGCACATGATAACCATCACAAATATTTTGACAATGCTGTTGCCATTGATCTGACTGAGACTGCAAACCATGGTTAATATGTATGGCTCGCAAATTTTGTATTTCGTTAGCTTGTTGTAACTGATGAAACAAATCTAACAACACATGCGAATCGACGCCGCCACTGTATGCTACACAAATATTAGCGGGAGTAGAAAGTTGCTGGCACTGTTTAAGAATATCTTGAGTTAAAGAGCATGCTTCAGAGGAATTCTTCAAAACCAAACCCAATCACTCGAATTTGCTTTAAAAAATGAAAAGAAAAACAAGAAATCTAGCGCCAGACAACTCTGACGCTTTAAGCAAGAAAAATAAGAGATAAATCTTAAGAGATTGCTTTCCATTCTTCCTGAACACCAAAAGACATCAGGCGATCATAACGCTTATCAAGTAATTCTTCTTTTGATAAACCTTGTAATGCTTGTAAATCATTTACAATTTGCTGTTTTAGACTGGCAGCCATTTTGGGGTGATTGCGATGTGCTCCACCTTCTGGCTCAGGAATAATACTATTTATTAAATCCAGTTCTTTCAGGCGTCTTGCTGTAATCCCCATAGCATGTGCCGCATCACTAGCTTTTTCTGCACTTTTCCATAATATAGATGCACAACCCTCTGGTGAAATAACCGAATAAGTACTGTATTGCAACATGTTCACTCGATCACCAACACCAATAGCTAACGCACCGCCAGAGCCACCTTCACCGATCACAGTACAAATAGTAGGCACTTTAAGTTGCGACATCACTTTGAGGTTACGCGCGATAGCCTCCGACTGCCCTCGCTCTTCAGCGCCAACCCCTGGATAAGCTCCCGGTGTGTCAATAAATGTCAGAATAGGCCAGTTAAATCTTTCAGCCATTTCCATTAAACGTAATGCTTTTCGATAGCCTTCAGGTCTGGGCATACCAAAATTTCTCAATACTTTTTCTTTGGTATCACGTCCCTTTTGGTGACCAATTACCATCACTGGCGCCCCATCTAATCTGGCAGGTCCACCAATAATAGCGTGATCATTGGCAAATGTTCGATCCCCAGCAAGTTCGTCATAATCAGTGAGCATCAAATTAATATAATCTTTGGTGTAAGGACGTAAAGGATGACGGGCAATTTGAGCAATCTGCCAAGCATCTAGGTTGCTAAAGATTTGATCAGTGAGTTCTTTGCTTTTCTTTTTTAAGCGCTCAATCTCTTCACTGATATTAATTTCGCTATCATTGCCAACCAGTCTTAGCTCTTCAATTTGAGCTTCCATTTCTGCAATTGGTCTTTCAAACTCTAAGAAATTCATTGTTTTAACACTACTCTTATAATAATTTGGTTATAGTCAATGCTAATAAGTAATTTGTTATTCAACTGCTGGCAAACAATTTTCAACCTGCTCCTACTGCCAGTCCAAGAAAAACAAAAATGTCCAAACTAACGCTTTTTGGGTGCCAAAATCACTTAACATCAGTAAAATTGATTAAAACATACAAAAAACTATTTAAACTCACTAAAAAAATTACCCAAAATCATTCTAAATTCAGCGCAATTTTTTGCACAAAGCACCTAGATGGCCTGCATTTTAACCGCTTTAGGCCACAGATAAAACCATATATTAATCTAATTAAAGTAATATTTTTTCAGCTATTTATTCTGCTGACACTTAAGAAAGGCAATATATTGCCTAGTTCACAACTTTCCTTTACAAAAAACAGTACACTGCCAGATCGGGATAAATTTTTTCGATTTCTACTTCTCTGAACTATAGTTAAACAAGGTTGGGCAAAAAAAATTGTTCATGTCAAAACAACTTAGAAATTTACTCAAACAAAATCGAAACCTGGAAGAAAAGATATTTTACGAACCCAGGAAGACCGATTGGCGGGAAAATCAGATCAACTCAAAAGAGTTGTCTGAAGCTTTATCATGTCTGGCTAAGCGCATTCTAGCCAATGAGCAGGAAGAGCTAAGCCTACTTCGAATGATCAATGAAATCGACAAGTTAGATGGTCGACCTCTACCCCCATTTGAAAAAAACGCCTTGCAAGTTGTTGAAATTATTTTTAACTATTTACGAAGTCACACCCCTTCAGATATTAAATTTTACCATGCACTCAATAGC
Source organism: Gammaproteobacteria bacterium (assembly GCA_030432465.1). Taxonomy (GTDB): domain Bacteria; phylum Pseudomonadota; class Gammaproteobacteria; order Enterobacterales; family Kangiellaceae; genus Aliikangiella. The sequence goes on along the minus strand of JAUIHB010000137.1, from coordinate 2,732 downwards.
TTACAGCTAGCATTCACTCGGCTATCACTCAATGATTTAAGCTTTTTAGATAATCCCAAACACATAGCAGTTCAGTTTTTAAACAAATTAGTTAATTTAAGCCACCACTTTAGTGATGATGCAGGCAAGCTGGCTAAATTCTTTGTACGAGCTGTAGAGCTACTTGTAGATAGACTGGCAAACAGAGAACAGGTCACTAACCAGACATTTGCTATGGCAGACAAAATGCTGAGTGAATATACTGAAAGCTTTAATGAAAAAGTCTCGGCTAACACCAGCACTATCTTAGCTGAATCCGATCGAAAGTCGCGTGAACAACAAGCCAATTTTTATACTGAAAAGTTAATTAAAAGCAAAACCCAAGGCGAGGAAATTCCGATTTTCTTACTCGATTTTTTTGAAAATCAATTAGCCTCACAACTCCATGAAGTCATCAGCCAAAACGGAGTGAACAGCAAGCAATGCCAGCAATTGCTCACTGATATGGATACTTTAGCTTGGAGTGTCACCTGCCCATTCGGCGATACCGGCTATGAGCAACGTTATAATGCAGATGTTCCTCCTGCCATGAAACGCATATATGACAGCTTACAAGCTGCACAGCCAGAGAATGATTATGTTATTGCTTTTTTTCATGAAATTGAAGAGTTACATGGGAAAAAACTGAGAGGTGAGCGTGTCCAATACGATGTCATGATATCCGCAGATATTTTTGCCGATGAAGAATATGAAAACGATGAGTTTAATTATTGGGAGGAAGATTCTGGTAAAGACTTTTTTGATATAAGCTCTTTGCAGGAAAATCACTGGTATTATTTAGAAAAAGACGAACAAAAGCTTCGTAGTCAGCTACTTTCGATCAATAAACTGAATAAAGAACTATTATTTTGTAACATATCAGGCGAACTGGTCTGTACCATCCATTTTACTGACACGAATTATCTCGCCAACTCGTTACATGAGATAAATGACACAGACAATATTGAATTCAAACACGCCACAGAATCTCTTGTTAGAGAGCTGCAAGCTCGTTTGGTTATTCTAAAAAGAGAATACCAGCTATTTCTGGAACAACGAGCCAAAGATAAACAAGAGCAACAGGAGCAGGAAGAACAAGCCCGTATTGCAGTTCAGCAACAAATCGAGGAAGAAAAACGCCTACAAGCAATTAAACGTCGCAAAGAATTGGAAAAGCAGGCCGAAGAGCAAGCTGAGGCAAGAAGAATGGAGGAATTGGATGCTAAACAGCGCTTTGTTATAAAAGGTATTTATCGCAAACTAAAACCCGGAGCAACAGTCGCTTTTAAAAATGATGCCGGTAAATGGACTGAAGCTAGCCTGATGCTAATTTCAAGAACAACCCAGCGACATATATTTACAGATAGTAAAGGCAACAAAATAGCCGAGCCTGATAAACAGGAAGTCTATGATTTAATTGAGCAAAAACGCATAAAAGTTCTAAAGGAAGCCTCTCAGGTTCGCGATCCTCTAAGTTCGCTAGTCAAAGAAAGGCGACATAAACTTTCCCAAAACCAAACTTAAGGAATTTCCCTAAACACTCTTTTCATATACCTTTTTTCCAGTCTCTTCCTATTCCACAAGCATTTTTTACATCGGTTAGGGCGTGTTTATCTTTCATTCTTTGAGATTGCCGAAGCCATTTTTTTGTCCTGCAAAGCAAAAGGTGTATCCTGTAGTCATTCTACAGGTTCAGCTTTTTAACGCAGCAGGGCGAAAAAATGGTTCGGCCCTACGGGTTGTGGCTAAAATTTCGTCACTCTTCGTTACTTGTCGCTGATTTAGAGCGACTAAACCACGCTCCGCGCGCCTCGATTGGCAAAATTTTAACCGCAACAATCTCAAAGAATGAAAGATAAACACGCCCTAATTAAAGATGACTATTCCTATTGCCGATAAGTAGTTAATAGATCAATTTTATTTATTATTCATCAAATACTTTTGAGCCACAATGCGGCTTACTCACGTAAACGATGATTGGTTATAGATAAATAAAATTAACGATAAATGAAAAATCATAAAATCAGTCATTGGAATATGCGATGTTAAACACAAGCTCAATCATCCAAAAATTTGCTTATTTTCCTCAACAACTAAAAAAATTAGCTTGTGAAGAGATTAGTTACTTAAGTCTTTTGAGTTGTTTATGCGGAATATTCACCGTTTGCTTATCAGCAAGTGCCAGTAATGACTATAATCGACAACTGGAATTTCAAGATGCCGCTCAATATACTCATTTAAAATGGCCACACACCGTTAACTCAAAAGTCACAGTAAAATTATCGCCTATCGAGAACTTTTCTGGGCTCCCAATTGAAGCCCGAGAAGAAAAAGCCGAATATTATTATCATGGTAAACTTCCAGAAGCCCTAAACACCATCTATGCCGATGCATTTTACGCCAGCCAATTCTTTCTCCCCAGTGCCAATAACGCAGATTACGAAGTAGCACTCTATATTGATGAGTATCAACTTCCATTTAAATATGCTCCGGATGATATCTGGTGGAAAACAGTCCAAGATAAAACAGACCGGTGGTTGCAAGAGCCGTCTGCTACTCAGGTGAAACTTAGTATAAAAATAACTAGTGGCAAAAAAGATATTAAACCTTGGATGGATTCAGTCAGCATGTCGCTAACTCAGTGCGATCTGAATAAGTACCCTCAACCCTCAAGCCACAATGTCAACTCAGAAAATACCGTACGCACCTACTTG
>JAUIHB010000136.1 GCA_030432465.1 Gammaproteobacteria bacterium | reverse complement strand
CGGCCGTTTTTACGACCTTTCCTGTCATCAGCATTCAATTTATCAAACATTGCAGGCGCAGCCATTCTTTCCCCAAAAGCTTCTTCTAATATAGGTGAAACTTTGGTTGCAACATCAATTCCTACTTCATCAAGTAAAGTCATAGGACCAACTGGGAAACCGGCATTTTTTAACGCTCTATCGATATGTTCAACCGGCACACCTTCAACAATCAAACGTCCGGCTTCATTCATATAAGGCGCTAAAATTCGATTAACATAAAAGCCTGCACCGTCTTTAACAACAATGACTGTTTTACCTTGTTGTTTTCCAAACTCAACACAACTTGCGACGACTTCATCCGATGTATCTTCCCCGCGAATAATTTCAAGCAAAGGCATTTTTTCAACCGGTGAAAAATAATGTAATCCTATAACTCTTTCAGGATATTGACTTGCCTTGGCTATTTGTGTGATTGGTATTGACGAAGTATTCGTTGCAAAAATAGCTTTACCACCAGACAGCTCCTCAATGTCTTTTAGCATCTGCTGCTTAAGGTTGAGATCTTCAAAAACCGCTTCGATTACTAAGTCGGTGTGCTTAAATCCACGATAATCAACGGTCCCACTAATTTGTGCAAACCGCTTACTTGCCTCATTTATTGATAAACGCTTACGTTTAACATTGCTGCGAAAAATTTCCCAACAATATTTTAAGGCATGATTAACACCACTTTCGTCTCTATCTTTTATCCTAACGGTTTTGCCTGCTTTATGTGCTGTCACATAAGCGATTCCGGCTCCCATTAACCCGCCGCCTAAAACTCCAACTTTATTGATTTCATTGATATTAACTTTCGTTTCAACACCAGAGTCTTTTTTCAGCTCATTCGTTGCGAAAAAGATATTCATTAACTGCGTTGATTCAGGTGATACAACTAACTCGCCAAAATGCAGTGCTTCAGCTCTAAGCCCAGCATAAAAGCCCTCTTCCATTCCAGTTTTTACGCATTCAATAATTAAAGGAGGCGATGGGTAATTACCCCGTGTTTTTTTGTTGACGGTTTGTAATGCTTTGTCATAGATAATTCCACGACCGTAGGAAGTTGTTTCTAGAGCTAATTTTTGTAATTCAGTTTGTTGCATTAAATTAGAAAAACTAAATCTGGACTTCAATTCACGAGTTTTTCTTTTAGTCCGGCCAATATTTTTTTCCGCTAGTTTTACTGCCGCAACATGCAAGTTAGCAGCGGGAACCACCTCATCCACCAAGCCTATTTTCTTAGCTTGTTTAGCAACCAGTTGTTTACCTGTTAGCATCATATCAAGAGCAGTTGCAATGCCAACCAATCGAGGTAACCTCTGAGTCCCACCGCCGCCGGGTAAAACACCTAATTGAACTTCAGGCAAACCAAGTTTAGTTGCACGATCATCACTACAAATCCGATGACTACATGCTAAAGCCAGCTCTAAACCGCCACCAACACAAGCGCCATGAATCGCTGCAATAACCGGCATAGATAAATTTTCAAAACGTTCAAAAACCTGATGGCCTTTTTCCGCAAGCTCTTTCGCCTCATTAGCATTCGTAATTTTTTCCAACATAGAAATATCTGCGCCGGATATAAAATTTGAACTTTTTCCGCTAACAATCACTAGCGCTAAAATATTCGAATTAGCCTCAATGTCATTAAATAGCAACTCAATTTCATCAACAAACTCGGCACGCAAAGTATTTTGACTTTCGCCTTTAACGTCAATGGTAATCCAACCAATTCCATGCTCATCAACTTTTAATGAAAAAGCAGATCGCTGTCCGATACTCATTATTCAACCTCCAGAATCATTGCGGCACCAATACCACCAGCAGCACAAGCCGTAGTTAATGCTAGCCCTCCGCCGCGCCGTTTTAATTCTCGCAGCACCTGAGTAATCATTCGTGCACCTGTTGCGGCAAATGGGTGCCCGTATGCAAGAGAACCACCCAGTACATTAAACTTATCCATATCAATCTCACCAATGGCATCATTTCGATTTAATTTTTCTTTCGCAAATTGTTTGCTCGCAAATGCTTTAACATTACACAAGGTCTGTGCAGCAAATGCTTCATGCATATCAATTAGCGTTAAATCAGATAGTTTAAGTCCTGCTTTATCGAGTGCGATTGGCGTTGCATAAGAAGGTCCCATCAACATATCTTTAGTCGCATCTATCGCAGCAAAACCATAACTTTTAATGTAACCTAAAGGTTCATAACCAAGTTCTTTCGCTCGTGATTCACTCATTAGCAATAAAGAAGCCGCACCATCGGTTAAGCCAGTACTATTCGCAGCAGTAATAGTGCCGTGCTGTCTGTCAAAAGCAGGCCTTAATTTTGCGTAGCCATCTAACTTGGAGTCAAATCGGACTGTATTATCACGTGAAAGCGAGTCTTTAAAAGGTTCAACATAAGCTGTCATGACTTCATCATCTAACTTTCCAGAATTCCAAGCTTCCGCAGCTAACGTATGTGAACGATGAGCCAGTGTATCTTGCTCAATACGGGAAATATTATGATCTCTTGCCATTTGCTCAGCATTTTGTCCCATAGTCAGACCCGTTGAGTACTCTTTTACTGAAGGTGGTACTGGGGCTAAATCTTTAGGTCTTAATTGACTGAGAATTTTTAATTTTTGACTAAAAAACTTTGCTTTAGAAAGCTCTAGAAGCATTGCTGAAAACTTTTTACTTAAACCAATTGGTACCACAGATGATGAATCAGCACCGCCAGAAACACCTACCTGAATAGCTCCAGCCATAATTGACTCAGCAATACTGACGGTAGACTGAAAACTCGTCGCACAAGCTCTTGAAACACTATAAGCATCGGTGCGCACATCCATACCTGTTCCTAAAACAATCTCTCTTGCGATATTCGGGGCCTCTGGATGAATGAGCACCTGACCAAATACCACTCTCTCTACTAGTGACAGATCAAGTTCGCTTCGAGTCAGCATTTCCGATACCACCATTTTTCCCATATCAATAGCATTCGTACTTTTAAAATGGGTTAGCTGACGAGCAAATGGAGTTCTTACACCCGCGACTATAGCGACTCTTTCAGTCTGTTTAAGTTTGCTTGAAATTTGATTAAACGTAGCTTGTTTAACCGCCGTATCGCTAAATCCACCATCGTGTGATTGGTTCTCATCAGCAGTTGATGGCTCTATTTTTGATGACTCAGTCTGCGAAACACTGGTTTGTTTGCTCTCACCGGAAAGATTATCTTTTTGCTCAGACTTTTCACTCATTATTTGCTCTCGTTAAACGTTTGAATCGACTGTTTTAAACCTAATACAAAAATCAAAAACAAGTCTGTATAAGTTCTCTTTTACTTAATGACCGCAGAATTTAACTCATCCGACCAACAAATTCAAACGTTTGTTTGAATTTGTCAGTTCTTCGATATATAGAAACTCATCAATGATATTACGCACGGAATGCATTGGAAATGCTACCTTATATAAATCAATCAATATTAAAACAGTCAAATATGATTCTTTGGTACAATTCACAATAAGTGCATATTGATATCTGTAGATGAGTTGTTTACACGGTTAATATAAAACAACCAATAAGCGTTCAAAATCAGAAACCTAAATACTGAATAACGTACCACAATGCTCACCATTTTTTAGCTTTTCAAAACTCTTCGCATTACGGCCATTAATAATCAGTGTAGATACTCCAGCTTCTGTTGCAACTTTTGCCGCTTGGATCTTAGTAAACATACCTCCCGTTGCGATAGGATTATCAGTCGTATCGGCCATAGCAAAAATACTATCATCAATATGAGGGACATGTGTAATTAGTCTTGCATTAGCATGAATTTTTGGATTTTGGTCGAATAAGCCATCAACATCACTACAAATTATTAATAGATCAGCATGGCACATTGCTGCAACCCTTGCAGCTAAATTATCATTATCTCCAACCACTAACTCGTCAACTACCACTGAGTCATTCTCATTAATAATCGGAATTGCCTTCATCGAAAATAAGGTATTTAGGGTGTTTTTAGCATTGGTCAGTCGTTTATCACTTTCTAGATCTGAGCGTGTGAGCAATATTTGTGCACAGTGATGATCAAATAACTTCTGCCAATGCTGCATTAAATGGGATTGTCCGATCGCTGCTAACGCTTGCTTTTGAGGGATAGACGGTGACTTCCGTAGATTATACTGAGTTAGCCCAGCACCTACCGCCACACTTCCCGAGGAAACAATAACGATCTCTTTACCTAATTGACGGTAAAAATGAATAAAATCCGCTAGTGCTAATAAGTATCGGATACTACTCCCTTCTCCTTCAGGTGCAATTAATGCACTCCCCACTTTAATAACTGCACGGTTCCACTCAGAATTATAAATTTGCATCACCTATTTCTCTTTTATTATTTTATATTAAAAAGCTATTACCAGTAACTTTGAATAGTACTCAACAATGGGGTAAAAACAATCTTTAGTTGTTTTATAACCCAAATAAAAAGCTATAAACAGCTTTTAGTTGTCAGCTAGCCCAATATATAAGCCTAAGCTATACTTTTTAAACATCCCATAAAAAATAGTAACTCAGTACAGTCATCCAGATATCACACTCAAGAGGCAACCATGCCAAATGCCAACCTACACCTAGATTTAACCTTAAAAGATAAACAAATGCTTTTAACCACCGCACGACACGCCATACAGTATGGACTCGCTTATCCGAGATTGGAGCTGTCTAAATACTCACAAGTTTTACAGCAACAATGTCCCTGCTTTGTTATTCTAAAAGAAACGAATCAATTGCGCGGCTCAAGTGGTTGTTCACAAAATCAGCAACCGCTTATTCAAAATGTTGCCCAACAAGCTTTTAATGCTGCATTTAAAGATAAATGCTTTCGTCCAGTAAATCACATTGAAGAACCCATATTACATATTTCAATTGCCATCGTTGAAAACTCACAGAAATATTGTAACCAGACGGAAAAAGAAGTGATTAAATTAATAGCTGCTAAAATTTCAAGTCAGTTAAAAAGCAAAAACGCGGAGAAAAAAGTTGGTATACAGTTAAAACATAAAAATTTCCAAGCAACTTTTTTACCTGAAAAATGCTGTGAGCATGACTCACCAGATATTTTTATCCAGCAACTAAAAAAAGCTATAGGTGTTGAAAAAGATGAGTGGTTTCAAACTATTGAAACCACTATATTCAGATGTGAAGTGATTGATTAAGTTAATCAGATAACGATAATTTATAAACTTGAAAACGTATCTTCATGCAATCCACACTCGCGCTTTACTCCTCCAAAACGAGTGCTTTCTTCAGACATGCCTTCACTCAAAGGAACTGTGCTATGGGTATCGCCAATAGATACGTAACCTTTTTCCCATAAAGGGTGATAAGGTAAATCATACTGTTTTAAATAGTGATAAACTTTACGATTATTCCAGTCAATCAAAGGATGAACCTTAATACGTCCTCTGATTTTTTGCACTACGGGTAATAACTTGCGACTATCAGATTGACTTCTCATTAACCCCGCAAACCAAGTTTGCACATTTAACTCGGTCAACCCTCTTTCCATAGGCTTAACTTTATTTAATTGATTGTATAAATTTAAACCATCAACGCCTTTTTCCCAAAGTTTGCCATAACGTGCTTCTTGCCACGCTGAACTCATTGAAGAACGATAAACTTTTAAATTTAAATTCAAGCGTTCTCGAAGACTCTCAATAAACTGATAGGTTTCAGGAAATAAATAGCCTGTATCAACAAGCACCACAGGAATATCAGGTCTTATTTGCGTTAACATATGTAAACTAACTGCAGATTGCACACCAAAACTGGAAGACAATGCAAACTCACCAGGAAAGTTTTTTAATGACCACCTGACTCGTTCTTCAGCTGTCATACTTTCTAGCTTCCGATTAACCTCGTCGAGCTTTTGGTTATCCCAATCGGTTTCTAATTGTTTATTGTCAACTGCATCTAACATAGATATCCCCTTAGATGTTATTTCACATCCAATTAAGCATGGAAATCCAAACCATTAGTCACGGCTTTAATGTGATTGGCTCGAATAACATAATCACCAAAATATTCTTCTGTTTGTTTATTTTCAGAATAATCTTTTAGTAATGGCTCTAATGCCTCTAAAATTTGTTGCTCATTAATATTTTCACGATAAATTTTATTTAAACGATGTCCTTTATGACTAGCGCCCAAATAAAGATTATATTTACCTGGCGCTTTGCCAACCATTCCGATTTCACCCAAAAATGGCCGTCCACAGCCATTAGGGCATCCGGTCATACGTACATTGATCGACTGCTCAGATAAAGAATACTTTTCTAATAAAACTTCTAATTTATCCATAAAATCAGGTAAATATCTTTCCGCTTCAGCCATTGCTAATGAACAGGTTGGAAAGGCAACACAGGCAATCGAATTCAAACGCGCCGGGGTTTCGGTTTCACCAATACTGATATCAAACTCTTTAATTAACTTTTCAACCTTAGCTTTAACTTTTGGTTTTATATTACTAATGATCATATTTTGATTCGGTGAAATTCTGAACTCCCCGTCATGTATTTTGGCTATCTCGAGTAAACCGGTAAAAAGCTTTTTCTCATCAGTGTCAACAATTCGCCCACTATGAATATATAGTGTTAAATGCCAGTTACCGTTTTCATCTTCAAACCAGCCATAACGATCACCATTATGCTTAAACTCATAGGGTTTAGCTGCAGCTAGCTCAAAGCCTTGATATTCGTGAAGCTTTTGCTGGAATACCGGTAACGTCAAAGTATCAATGGTGTATTTCAAGCGCGCATGTTTACGTACTTCTCGATTACCAAAATCACGTTGCACTTTAACAACATTCTCTGAAACAGCTAACACCTGCTCTAAAGTACAAAACCCAATAACATCACCAACACGAGGGTAAGTCGTATCATCACCATGAGAGCTTCCCATACCTCCGCCAACAACCACATTAAAACCGATAAGTTTTTCATCTTCTACAATAGCGATAAAACCAAGATCATTAGCAAAAACATCAACATCATTATAAGGCGGCACAGCAATTGCTATCTTGAACTTACGTGGTAAATAAGTTTGACCATAAATAGGTTCAACCACTTCATTTTGACTACTTGCTACTTTTTCACCATCCAACCAGATTTCATGATATGCACTCGTTTTTGGTAATAAATGTTCACTGATTTTTTTTGTCCAATCAAAAATTTCCGCATGTACCTGTGATGTTTCTGGTAAAGGGTTACTCATCACATTTCGATTCACATCACCACAAGCAGCAATGGTATCCAACATTGAGTGATTAATACCTGCAATGGTCTTTTTCAAATTACGTTTAAAAACACCATGCCATTGATAAGCCTGACGAGTAGTTAACCGTAAACTACCACTTGAATACTGTGTCGCTAATTGCGCCATTTGAATATATTGCTCCGAAGAGGCCACACCACCGGGAATACGCGCACGGATCATAAATGAATAAAGCGGTTCCAGCTTTTGTTTGCGTCTTTCATTACGCAAATCTCGATCATCTTGTTGATAAGAACCATGAAATTTAATCAACATTAAATCGTCATCAGCTAGTGCTCCAGTAACAGGATTTTCTAAACTCGGTGTTATCGTACCGCGCAAGTAGTTACTGTCTACTTTAATTTTTTCAACATCAGAATGTTTACTTGGATCATATTTTGTTTGTTCAATAGCCATGATTAATACACGTCTCTCTGGTATTTTTTATCTTGTTTAAGCTGCTTCAAAAATGCTTTTGCATCGTCTTCTGATCGATTGCCTTGCTTTTGAATGATAGTAAGTAATGCTTGTTCAACATCTTTTGCCATACGACTCATATCACCGCAAACATAAATGGCAGCTTGTTCCTCTGAAATCCAGCGCCAAACAGTTTCAGCATTTTCTAATAGCTTATCCTGAACATATATCTTATTTTCCTGATCACGAGAAAAAGCTAAGCTTATTTCATTAAGCACGCCTTCTTTTAGCATGCCTTGCCACTCAGTCTGATAAAGAAAATCAGTATTAAAGTTAGGATTTCCAAAGAACAGCCAATTTTTTCCTGTGGCACTTTCTTCTTGTCTTTGTTGTAAAAAAGCTCGAAAAGGCGCTATGCCTGTCCCAGGACCAATCATGATGATCGGCTTGTTGTTTTCAGGCAATTTAAAGTGTTTATTGGCATCAACAAAAACTAAAACTTCATCATCTTCTTGCAATGTTTCTAGTAAAAACTGACTTGCTGCGCCTTTGCGTGTTCCGCCAGCATTTATAGATTCAGCTAATGCAACAGTTAAATGAACCTCTTCAGGATTAGCTTCTAAACTGGAAGCAATTGAATACATTCTTGGCTTAATTGGTTTTAATAAATCAACTAATTGTTGTGCATCAAATTTAACTGGAGCCAGCACCAATAAATCCACCAATTGATGGTTATTGATAAAGTCAGAAAAATTATCTAAAGCTATTTCTTTTAACTGTTTTTTTAATGTCTCATCACCAACTAATTCAACATATTCACTAATAAGTGTTTTATTCAGCAAAGTAACTTCTAAATTTTCTGTGAGAGCTTCACGCAAAGTTCGATTGGCATCTTTAACTACGACAGGCTCATCACCTTGCAAACCAGAAAGTTGAATAATTTCGGTTACTAAATCAACATTGTTTTTTGCCCACACACCTAAACTATCGCCCGGCTGATAGCTAATTCCAGAGCCTTCCAAAGATATTTCAATATGATGAATATTTTTAACTGAACCGCGTCCAGTGATCTTTTGATTTTCCAAAATAGTAGCAGTAAAAGGCTTTTCTTTTGAATAGGCTCCAACCTTCGCTAAACTAGCAGGAACCTCAGCCGCAGTAGATGCAGCCTGACTACCACTCAGTTCAGCGATTTTATCAACAACTTTTGCAATCCAGTCAGCTGCTGCTTGCTCATAATCCAGATCACAATCCAGTCGCTCAATTAATGCCGAAGATCCTAGCTTGGTAAAAGCTTGATCAAAATCTTTGCCTGTTTGGCAAAAAAATTCATAGCTAGAATCACCTAAACTTAAAACCGCATGCTTTACATCAGAGAGCTTCGGAGCTCGTTTGCCTAGAATAAACTCATGAAAATCCATAGCATCATCAGGTGGCTCGCCTTCACCATGAGTCGAAGCAACCATCAAAATAACTTGCTGTTCTTTTAGTTTATTAGCTTTAAATTCAGCAGTTGAAGCCAAATCAGCCTGAAGGCCTTTTTGAGTAAGTGATTGGTGTAATTGACCTGCCAGCTGTTCAGCATTACCTGATTGAGAGGCATACAACACCACTGTTTTTAGTGTCACAGCTGAACTTGCCACAGCTTGAGGTAAGTTTTCGCCAACAATCACTCCACCCAATTTAGCATCAGCCAAACCAGAACAATAACCACTCAACCAATAAAGTTCTTTGCTTTCAAACCCACGTACACGATTGAGTAACTCATCGCTCAGCGGAAGTGCATCTTGAGGAAAATCGACCTTTTTGTTCACTGTACTTATTCACGTTATGACAATTGATCGCTAG
>JAUIHB010000135.1 GCA_030432465.1 Gammaproteobacteria bacterium | reverse complement strand
AGACATGTAACTAAAGACGTTTTTAAGCTATTAAGAGAAGAAGAGAACTCTCTACAAAGTTCAAGTTGGAAATTGTTAAAAAAGTTTAAGTTCTTACATGAAAACGGAGAGTTGTACGAGTTCAATAATAAGACTCAATTAGAAAACTATCTCAAAGCGCACCCAACTAAAAAGCAAACACAAAAAGCATTGTTTAAAGATGAACCGGCGCCTGCAGCTTTGTCAATTCCTGACGATGCTTGTCATTACGACCCACATGAGCTACGAGTATTAACTGTTCGAGAAATGGCACGAATACAATCATTTCCAGATAACTTTGTTTTTAGATCTAAAATCACAACAGGTGGTCAAATGCGAAAATTCGAAGTGCCGCAGTACACGCAAGTTGGTAATGCAGTTCCTCCAATGCTCGGAGCTGCTTTAGGAAATGTTTTAAATTACCTACTTAAATAGAATACAATATAAAAATGGACTTACGAGATCACAAAAAGGCTAGTGCTCACTTATACCCTAGCCATTGTCGCATATAGTGGTAGAGAGTAAGTTTGCTCCCCCCTATCATTTTGAACTATAGGTAACAATATAATCGCCTTCACTAATATTGATAAATTTCTGAAGCATAGCAACAGCATTCGAGGTTTTTCTCGGCTTTTCATTACCGTAATGTTTGATATATGCTTCTTTTATGGACTCTTTATCACTGAACTTTGTCAAGGGTGCTAAAGCATTCCAGCCAATAGCAGCAATGCTAGCCTCTTTAAACTGCTCAAAAAACTTACCGCCACGCCCAGCACGGATCATCCAGCCTCGACTCATCGTTAAACCTGTAAATGTTTTTATTAAAATATAATGACTGGAGACAATTTGACGAAAGAAATAATAATAAGTAACAGAGCGCAGCAACAAATAGAAAGAGGTATTTGGTAGTTTTCCATTTTTCCTTTATTTATTCTTATTTATTGTTGTCGCCACGTCCTTTCCCATACGGCCTGACATTACATCTAATTTAATATCTAAAAACAATAGTTTGTAAAAATACCAGCCTATAGGCTAATAAACAAGCAAACCAAAAACTCAAATTGCGATTAAAAACAAATTAATTGTTTAATAGTTCATTCACCATTTGAGCTAAATTTTGAATTGTTTTTTCAATATCAACTTCTGGATCACAGGCACAATTTAAGCGTATGCAATGATTAAATTTATTAGTTGCACTGGTTAATTGTCCGGGAATAATAGCTATACCTTTTTTTATGGCATGCTCAAATAATTTTAGTCCATCAAAAGGTTGGGGTAAATCAACCCATAAAATACAGCCTCCTTTGGGGCGAGAAATTCGAGTACCTTGGGGAAAATATTTTTCAATTGCTTGTTGAAAACGATACATTTGCTGTGCAAGTCTTGCGGTAAAATAACGTAAATGACGTTCATATTTACCACTCTTTAAAAACTCCGCGATCATAATTTGAGTGATGTTAGGAGCGCTGATATTAGTAAAAGTTTTAAAGTAAGATACCTCTTTATAAAATGCGCCAGGAGCGATCCATCCGACTCGCATACCAGATGCAATAGTCTTAGAAGCAGAAGAGCAATACAAAACTAACCCTTTTTTATCAAACGCTTTACACGGTTTTGTGCGCGAGCCGTCAAAAGCTAAATCGCTCAAGAGATCATCTTCGATTAGTGGAATAGATTGTGCCGCTAACATTTCGACTAATCGTTTTCTATTTTCAACAGGCATGTTAGTACCTAACGGGTTACTAAATGTGGGGACTATGGCAACGGCTTTAATGTTCCATTGTTCTAACGCTAGTTCAAGCGCTTCTAAACTTAAACCATCCGTTGGATGGCATGGGATCTCTAAGGCTTTGTAACCCAAAGATTCTATCAACTGGAATAGCCCAACAAACCCTGGCGACTCAATTGCGACGGTATCACCCGGTTTAGCTACAGCTCTTAAACAAAGAGCCAATCCTTCCAGACAACCATTGGTTACGATTAAATCATCAGCATTTAAAAGACAACCCGCTTCATTTAAACGCTTGGCTAACACGTCTCGTAACTCTTGATTACCAGCAGAAAAATGAACTTCAACGACTTCTGCAATACGAGTTTTAACAACTTTTGCGGCTATTTGCTGGAGGATTTTTTCTGGAAAATAATGCGCTGCTGGATAGGTAATGCCTAAATTAATCACATTGCTGGCATCACATTGATGAAAAATCTGACTCGCAAACTCATGGATTTTGATCGACTTTGGCACCATAGGCAGTATCGGTGTTTTCAGTATTTTTGCTTCGCCGACAGGCATGTTCACATAAAAACCTGATTTCGGTTTAGCTTCAACCAATCCTCTAAGTTCCAGCTCTTCAAGTGCCCGCTGAACCGTTGCAATGCTGATTTTACGCGTGGTGGCTAGCTGTCGAATTGAGGGCAATTTATCCCCTGGCCTATAGGTTCCTTGTTTTATTAAGTCCCTTAACTCATCCGCAACTTGTTGATATAAATTCATTATTTCTACCATTCGATAAAACCACTGATTTCAGCTTGTCTTAGAAAAAACCAGTACAGATTATGAGAAAATACACCATTACAGTATACAAAGGCAATTTTTGTATCGTATAAATTACATTTTTTTGAATCTGTACTGCTTTAACACTTACCTTTACACTTAAATCATGCCGTTAAACATGTTGGTGAGTGATAACGGCTAAACAAATATCTTTTTAAATCAGCAATAATACAAAATCAGAATACAGGATATTCCCATGCAAAGTAGCAGCAACTTAGCTTTTAAAGAGCCACTACCTTACGTTTCAAAAGAACCGGATGCCAGCAGTCGTATAGCCTATACAGATGAAGAAAATGCAACTTGGGAAATTTTATATAACCGACAGTTAAAAATGATTCAGTCACGAGCTTGTGATGAATTTTTACAAGGGTTAGATACATTACAAATGAATGCCAAAGCCATTCCACAATTGCCAGATATAAATGAAAAACTCCTTAAACTAACAGGTTGGCAAGTTGAGCGCGTACCAGCGCTAATTGGATTTGAGCGATTTTTCGAGTTGCTTGCTAATCGTAAATTTCCAGCAGCCACGTTTATTCGACGTCCTGAAGATCTGGATTACATTAAAGAACCAGACATTTTTCATGAGTTATTTGGCCACTGTCCTTTATTAACTAATCAGGCCTATGCAGATTTTTCACAACGTTATGGACAATTAGGTCTTGCCGCAAATTCGCAAGATCGTGCCATGTTAGCCAGACTCTACTGGTTTACCATTGAATTTGGCTTATTAAACACTCCGCAAGGTATGAAAATTTACGGCGGCGGAATTCTTTCCTCAACAGAAGAAACTTGTTACAGCTTGGAAAGTCCAAAGCCCAAGCGTCATCCGCTGGTTGTCATAGATGCTTTTCGCACTCATTATCGAATTGATGAGCTGCAAAAAAATTATTTTTATATTGAGCAGCTTGCAGATTTGCAGCAATTCGCTAAACTCGATTTGCAAGCGATCATACAACAAGCAAGACGCCTTGGCATGAAACCTTCTGATTACGCCCCAAAAGAAGATGCTGCCTGTTAATTAGATTTTTAAGTAACCCATTAATCGATAAAAATGAAATAGTGAGGCCAAATGAATCAGCTCAATCAACAACATTGCGAAGCCTGTAAAGCCGATGCCCCAAAAGTTAGTGACGAAGAGTTAGCTCAACTCATCAAGCAAATTCCAGACTGGAAAGCAGATGTTATCGATGGTGTAATGCAATTGGAACGCACCTTTAAATTTAAAAATTTTAAACAAGCTATTGAGTTTACCAACAAAGTAGGTGACATGGCAGAAGAAGAAGGACATCACCCTGCGTTGCTGACAGAGTGGGGAAAAGTAACCGTCAATTGGTGGTCACATTCAATTAAGGGATTGCATAAAAATGATTTTATCTGTGCAGCAAAAACGGATAATGTTTTTGCTAGTTAAGGCTTGATGCAAAATCATAGTGTAATAAAAAATAGCTAAAAATGGTGCTCTATTTATAAACCAGAGCACCATAAATATTTTATCTTCTAACCTTTATCAAAAAATTAACCTTCTTTTTGATAAACCAATCCCGGATTACAGCGAACCATTTTAAGTGTCTGACTATCTCGAGTTAATGATTCAGATGCGCCCAGAAATAAATAACCTCCTGGTTTCAAGCTATCAATCAGACCATTAATAACTTTAGTTTTGTTTTCATTTGAAAAATAAATTAAAACATTACGACAAAAAATCACATCGAACTTACCAAAACCATAAGGCGTACTTAATAGATTCAGAGGTTGGAACCTTACTTTGCTTCTTAAACGCTCATTCACTTGCCAATCAGTTTCATTTAAATCCTGAAAATAACGACGCAATTTATCAGCTGGCATTCCGCGGTTAAGTTCTATTTTTTGATAAATACCTTGGCGTGCTTTATCTAAAACTCGTTCAGAAAGATCGGTTGCAACAATTTCGGTTTGAATGAGTGCAGAAATTTCTTCTAGTTGCATGGTAATAGAGTAAGGCTCTTGTCCCGTAGAACAAGCAGCACACCAAATTCTAATTCGATTAGTTGTGCGCCTTAATTCAGGAATAATAGTATTTTTAAGGTAATCAAAAGGATAACGATCTCTAAACCACAGAGTCTCATTAGTGGTCATTTTGTCGACCACTTGCTTGAGTAACACGCTTCCCGAAGGGCTTGCTATTTTATTAATCAATTCAGACAAAGAAGTAAGATTGGACTCTTGAAGCAGGCCATTTAAACGACTCACCACAAGATATTGCTTATTGTCCCCTAGCAATATACCACTTTGTTTTTCTAAAATAGCTTTGAAGCGTTCATAATCCGTAAGCGAAATTTCCATGCATATTGTCTTATTTAGTCATCCAAATCCATTCGTTTTTGAACGGCTGCAGCTAATTCATCCGGATTAAACTTTGGAATAAAATCATTTGCGCCAACTTTTTGTACCATTGCTTCATTAAAAACACCACTTAATGAAGTATGAAGCATTACCCACATATCTCTCAGTTTTTCATTATTACGAATTTCTGCGGTTAAGGTATAACCATCCATTTCTGGCATTTCAATATCCGATATCAACATTAAAACTTGATCATCTACTTGATTACCTGCTGCAATAATTCCTTCCAAAAATTCTAATGCTTCACGTCCGTCTTTACATAAACGCGTTTTAAAACCAAGCTGCTCTACAGTTCTTTTGATCTGCCCACGCGCAACGGATGAGTCATCGGCAATCAGTACCACTTTATCAATAGGCGCTCTACTGGCATGTTGTTCTACAATTGCATCACTTACGACCGCATCATTTGGTGTAATTTCTGCAAGAATTTTTTCCACATCGATAATTTCTACTAACTCACCTTCTATATCCGTTACTGCGGTAAGATAACTTGTTCGTCCTGAACCTTTGGGTGGTGGATGTATATCGCTCCAGTTCATATTCACAATACGTTCCACTGCTTTAACTAGAAAACCCTGAACTTTACGATTGTATTCTGCTATTACCACAAAACAGTCTTGTACATTACCCAAAGATGGTCCGCCTACGGCTAGGCTTAAATCAATAACAGAAATTGTTGAACCTCGAATGTGTGCAACACCTCTCACCACAGGATTACGTTTTGGCATTTCGGTGAGTTCTGGACACTGCAAAACTTCTCGCACTTTAAAAACATTAATGCCGTAAATCTGTTTACCTTTTAATTTAAACAACAATAACTCTAGTCGGTTTTGCCCAACCATTTGGGTTCTTTGATTGACAGAATCAAGAATACTGGACATTAGTAACCTTCCTTAAACTTTCTTTTTTGCTGAGTTTTACGGCACATAATTTGCTTAGTCAAATAGAACGATGTGTTTAACACTTAAAAATGGATCGAACTAACTAAGATAAAAACACCGCAATAAGTAACTGAATTGGTTATAAGTATAGTCAAAAATGGAAAAACAACAGGAAAATCATGAAATTAATTAGTGTTTTCAAATTTAATTTACAACTTGATTTTAAAAGCAGGAAAACGCTGAAATGCTTGCTATCAGCGGGCTTTGGATTATTTATTGCAACTTTCACTCATATTTTACAAGCAAATGCAATTCAGTCAGTTGAAGAAATTCGACAAGCGGCAAAAAAATTCCTTGAGGAAAAGCAACATTCTGCCGATAAGGATAATATCACTATTACAGTAGGTAACATTGATAGCCGCTTGCGATTAGCAAAATGTGAAGATGCGTTAGATTTTTTTCTTCCACAAAGCGGTCGCAGAACTGGTAAAACCACTGTTGGCGTTCGATGTAATACACCTACTAGCTGGAAAATTTATGTCTCAGCAGAGATTGTGCGATTTCAAGAAGTTTGGATTGTCACCCGAAGTATCTCAAGAGATGAAATTATCACTAAAGCAGATGTTGAGAAAAGGAAAATGCGTGTAAAAAACAGTCGAAACATTCCAATGCAGAGCTTTAAACAGTTAATAAATGCAAGTCCGAAAAAAAACTTGCGAGCTGGCTCGATTATTTATCAGGATAGTCTATGTTTGGTCTGTCGAGGTGACAAAGTTAGTGTTTCAGCCAATAACGCCTATTTAAGTATCAATGTTGAAGGTATTGCATTAAACGACGCAACTTTAGGTGAATCAGTACAGGTTAGAAATTCAAGTTCGAAAAAAGTTTTCGGTGCAACAGTAACCGGAAAAAGCCAACTAAGTGTTAATCTAATAGGAATGAATTAGCTTATGGTGATGGACATAAAAAGTCTCGTGCCGGGGCATACAAAAACAGAATTGAGTCGTTCTGAAAAGGCAAAAAAGAAATCTTCCGTTTCTAATGGTAGTCAAGGTGATGGTGACTCTGAAGACTCTGTGAGCTTAACTGGTAAAGCTTCACAAATTAGTCAACTAATTCAACAAATGAAGTCTGCGCCAATAGTCGATCAACACCGAGTTGCTCCGGTAAAAGAAAAAGTTGATAACGGTAAGTACGATATTGAATATAAACGTGTGGCTAATAAAATATTAGATTTTGAATCCAGCTTTCAAGGCTATTAGGAATCAAAAATCGATAACAAGTATCAATCATTCAGGATGCTAACATGAACAATTTACAACTTTGCAAAACCTTGATCAATGTTTGGAATCAAGATTACGAAACGCTCTATGATATTTTAAATAGTGAACAATTGGCTCTGGAAAAAAGAGATTTTGAAGCCTTACAAAAAATTGTGACTGAAAAAAATCAGATGGTTTCAAAAATAAATCAACACGAAATTCCGCCAATGATTATCAGTATGGGTAAATCAATTACCACAATGAATCAATTCAAAAATTACTGTTTACAAAATACTGATTTAGTCCCCGTCTGGCAAAACTTAATGCAGTTAGTTGAAAAATGTTGCTTAAAAAATGAAGTCAATGCTCGTTTAATCGAGTTGGTTACAAATTCCAGTCAACGCACTTTTAATCTTATTAAGGGGTTTGATCCAGACAATAATATTTATAATGCAAAAGGAAATCGCACAACGGTTAGATACTATGGGGATTCACTATCAGCTTAATAGCCAGACAGTTAAATTAAATCATTGACTAAAATAATAGCTTTTCTTATTTAAGAAATTACCGTTTTTAAACTTCTCTCTCTCCTTTTTTTGCTTTGAATAAAAAAACGGTCAATTATTCAAATTGACCGTCCAGTAAAAACATCATTTTCGATAAAATGGATCAAAAATGAGCTTTTGCACCAAAGTAGAAATAACGACCGACAGGACTCCATAAACTAGCAGTATCATTACCCCAAACTGTAGATGCAGTACCTGTTGGGAGGAAAGGTGGTTCTTCATCTAAAAGATTTTCTATCCCCATATACAACTCATAATTGTCTTCATTTCCTAAACGATATCTCGCTTGAAAATTAAACAAAACAGTCGCATCGATACTATTTAATTCATAATCTGGCTGACCGCTGGCAACTCGTGCATTATGTACAGTTAGATCATCATAAATAGAACTCAGATATTTAGTTTCTAAATTAAGACTTAACGCATCTAATGTATACGCAATATTAAGCGTTGCATTATTTTCAAAGTCACCAGAACTAGAAAGATCGCTTAACTGATCAAGTACTTCACCCGTTAATGCACCTTCAGAAGTTTGTAACTCACTCTTAAGCATGCGTACCCAGTAAAGGTCAAAATCTAACTTAGAGCTATCCAAATCAAGTGTGTAATGCGCTTTAACATCAATACCAGATTTTAACTGAAACCCTTGGTTAGCAGGTCCGTCATTAATAAACTGGATTTGACCAGTTCTTGGAAAACGCGTGATTTGATTACAGTAACGATTATCCAAAGATGTGCTGGAATAGCAACTATTCAAGATAATTTGGCGTCCAGTAAACTGTAGGGCATCATCTACTTTAACCTTCCAGTAATCCACAGATACATTAAAGCTATCGATTGGCGTGTAAACAAATCCTGCTGTAAAAGTTTTACCCGTTTCTTCTTTAGCATCAGGGTTACCTAAGTTGTAACCTGACACGTTAAAAGTATCAAAAGAGGTGTAATTCAACACGCCGTTTGCATCAACCCAAGCTTTAATAGCAGGATCTAATAAACAACCACTTTGTGTTGGATCAGAAGAAGTATTGGTCACCCCGTCGCAAGGATCTTGGACACCAGGATAGGTTTGCCCAGCACCAGCAAATAACTCGTTAATGTTAGGAGCACGAGTAGCTTGAGCAAAAGAGGTACGAACACGAAACTCATCATTAATTGACCAGTTTAAACCGGCTTTCCAACTATCAACATTACCGACAGTACTGTAATCTGCGGCACGATAAGCAAACTCAGCATCTAATGACTGAACCCCAGTAATATCAGCAAGTAGTGGAACAAGTGCTTCTACGTAAAACTCATCGACATCAAAGCCACCTGTTGTATTAGCAATTTTATTACCACCAGTTAGCCCTTGAACCACTAAAGGATCATTTAATGATTCACTGGTTTCCCTACGAGTTTCAACTCCCATCGCAAATCCAACATCACCTGCAGGCATCACAAATAAGTCAGCCGTCGATATATTAGCTGATAAAGTCTGCTGTTCAATTGTGGCACTTAAATTAGTATCGGCACGAACATAAGCTAAAGCAGCATCCGAAATTGAGCCTGCACCAAAGATATTCATCGGAACACAACCTAAAGCCCTTGCGCCAGAATCTACACAACGGAATCCACCGGGGTTATCTGGATCAGGTTCAGCAGTCAATGCAAAACGGGCATTTAAGATGTTTAATTCACCGGAAAACTTTTGACGCTGAGTTGAGCTACCATAAGCATAATAAGCATCCCATTCCCAGTCACCTAAAGTTCCGTCTAAGCCAAAAGCAAAACGAAAAGTTTGACGGGTGTTATCTGCGGCACGTGTATCATTTTCAGCAAATCGGCGACGGAAGCCTAAAGTGTCAGCACCTTGAGCAATCATGTCATTATAAATATCCGTTGGGATAAATGGGTTATTGATATCCAATCCCCATTGTTCGCCAGTGAAAATTGAAGAATCCCAAAAATACATCGGCTCCAATTCAGCATTGGTTTTTGTTTGCGCAAACATAGTTTCATTAAAGA
>JAUIHB010000134.1 GCA_030432465.1 Gammaproteobacteria bacterium | reverse complement strand
AATTTAAACTTTTAGATTAACGGGAATTGATTATGAAAACTATGATCCGTACGCTTTTTGCTGTTTTCGCTTTATTTGCAGTGAATGTTTTCGCTGCTGATTTAACAACCGCCAAAGAACAAGGTTTGATCGGTGAGCTTTATACTGGTTATATCGGCATTGTAAAAAATGCCGACCCAGAAGTTGAAGCATTAGTTGCAGAAACCAACCTGAAACGCAAAAAGCATTATCAAAATATCGCGGCAGAGCGCAACACCACACTCGATAAGGTAGAACTGGTTGCAGGGGCAGCAGCAATTAAAAAGACTTTAGCAGGCAACTTCATTAAGCTAGAAGGTGAAGACTGGCGTAAAAAATAACCAGCTTCGATGTTAACCTTAACCAACGGCTAGCTTAAACGATTTTTAGCAAAACAATCCCGCGTTTGGTAAGTTTTAAAAAAATTGGCGAGTTCTGGGTAATCAACTCGCCAATCAATATCTTGATGACGAAAGTCAAGATAAGCCAGACAACTCAATAACGTAATATGCAGTATACAAAACTCATCCGGTAACAAATCTAACTTTTTCTCAATTTCAGCCAATGTACGGCTGATAGCCAAATTAAAGCGCTGCCACCAAAAGTCAGAACGAATACCTTCATCCCCCCGCATTTGCTCCATACGTCGCGCCACTAAGGTATCCATTAACCCCGTACAAATCGCATACAAAGTTTTCAATCGCCAATCAGCATACACTGGATTAAATAAAGTTCCTCCTGTGAAGTTAGCATCTAAAAAGTCACAAATAACTTCGCTATCCAGTATGTTTTCACCGTTTTCCGACAAGCAAGGAACCTTACCTAATGGATTGGCTGCTAAAAACTCAGGATCGTTATCAAAAGGGTGAGATTCTACGAGTTCTAACTGACTTGCAATACCGATTTCTGTAATAAGCATTCTCACACAATTTGCGTAAGGCGAAGACTTGGTGTAAAAGAGTTTCAAATGATAATCCTTAATGGCGTTGCGCTATGTTTAGATTGTAGTTACTCCAATGGCAAAAACACAAGCAGAGAATCAAATAAAAAACCCCTATGCAGCCCCTCAATCAGAGGTATCTTTAACCAATGAAAATACGGGTTACACCGGTGCAGTCTACAATCCTCTTGGTATTGCAATTGCGACTGTTTTTGGCTCAGTACTGGCGGCAGGACTATTATTGCAAAGTAATTTCCTCAAATTTAAACAAAGGCTAGCGGCAACCTTAACGATTTTAGTCACAATAATAAGCACTTTATCAATACTCGTCTTTCTCCTGCTATCACAAAATGCCTCATTATTGTTTTATGTGTTAGTCAACTTTATTGCTGCAATACTAGTGATGCCATGTACTTTTTTAATCCAAGGAAAAGCGCTAGAGCAACACGAAGAAGCAGGTTATCGCTTTCACTCTTATTTGCGCGCCGTTTTGATGGGAATTGGGTGCTTTTTAGCCATTAATGTTATTTTTGGTCTGGCTCTGACGTTATTGTCTATGGTAAGCGTCCGTTATTGAGTTAACGTTGCACCACCATCCACTACAATATTTTGTAGCGTAATATGTCCCGCTAAATCAGATGCTAAAAACAACACCGTATTCGCAATATCAGCAGGTTTTGCAATTTTTCCCAGCGGAATACCCAATTTAAAATCCTCTGGGATCCCGCGAATAGTTTGTGCGACAGCATCGGAATCAGGCAGCATTGATTGTAACATCGGAGTATCTGTAGAACCCGGCGAAACAACATTGCAACGCACCCCGAAAGATGCCAATTCTAACCCAACACAATGACTTAAGCTTGCCAATGCAGCTTTCGAAGCACCATAAGCCGCCATACCGATCCTCGGCTGATGAGCTGCATTAGAAGCCACCGTAACAATGGCACCAGAACGCTGGCGCTTAAATTGCGGTATTAACTGACGCAATAAATAAAACACTCCCGACACATTCACATCAAAACAAGTCTGCCAATCATCAATACTGGTTTCCTGAGTGCTCGCCAAACGCAGCACACCTGCCGCATTGATAAGCACGTCTAAATGAACCGTTTCATGCATTAAATGCTGACATACTTGGGTTACTTGATCATTATCCGCAATATCCAACGTAACCGTACGAAAAATATAGTCTTGTGCTAAAAACTGTTTATCAAACCCAATGACGTCAGCTCCCAGCTCTTGAAACTGCTCGGCTATTTTGCGACCAATCCCTTGGCCTGCACCAGTTACCCAGACTCTTTTCTGATTAAAGTTCATCAAATTAAAGTCCATCAAGCGCATCGAACTTCAGGCTCCAGTTGGCTTTCAATTAACTCCCACCATGCATTTAAAGAAGGTGCTTGTGCGAGTTCTTCGAAGCTTAGGGTAATCCCTTGTTTTTCCCATTCACTGATAAGTGTCATCACTTGGATAGAATCTAACCCGTAATCAATTAAATTTTCATCCGGATCAAACAACTCAGGATCTTCATCCAGCCAGACTAGCAAGCGTTGTTGCAATGAAGCTTTAGTTAGAGTTCCTGCTTCTGATGGAATAACTTCTGAGGATGTAACATTCGGTCTTTTTTGCCCTACAACATCGATTACATTACATACTTTTCCACAGCGAGTTGCGACATATTTTAACGCCATGTGATGTTCTTCTTCCGAAAAGTCCGCCACCGCATCGGCTATCATAAAGGGTTGAATATCACGCATAAATGCATCTAATGCCGTAGTTAAACAACCAATATGCGCATAAATCCCGCAAATAATTAACTGATCTCTTTGCCAGTTTTGCATCAGCACTTCTAAATCTGAACGTTGAAACGCACTGTAACGCCACTTAACCAATACCGTATCTTTTTCATCTGGTGTTAACTGAGCTACCACATTTTGTAATTCTGGTGCTGTAGTGGTTAATCCAGGTCCCCACATATCATTCAATAAAGCTCTTTCTTCAGGCGTTTGTTGTGAAGACTGGGCAGTGTAAACCACGGGCACATTATTCAACTTTGCCCAATCACGAAGCGCAACAATATTATCCTGTAGCTGACCAATCATGGGATTATTTTCGCCGTAAAAACGTACAAAATATTCTTGCATATCATGAATAAGCAGCACTGAACGCTTGGCTTCAATCGACCAGTTTACTTTGTTTGCTGGCACAGAATTAGTTATAGGTAAAGGGTATGCTGGAATTGCTGGAATAGACATATTAAAACCTTATGCGAATTGAGTCGTTGGTTGAGGTTGAGTAAACTCTCTGAGTTTCTTTTTATCGATTTTTCCAATCGGCGTGAGAGGTAAATGAGTTGCCAATTGGAATTTATCTGGCAATTTATATTCGGCTACACCTTGAGCCCGTAAAAACTGACGAATTTTAATTGGCCGCAAATTTTGATTATTCGTTACTACAAAAGCACAACTTTTTTCACCCATCACTTCATCAGGAATTGCTACTAATGCCGCATGAACAATTTCTTCATGTTGAAGTAATAAGTTTTCAATTTCTTCGGTGGCAATTTTTTCGCCGCCACGATTAATTTGATCTTTTACTCGCCCCACAACTTGTAAGTTGCCATCTGACATTTGTTGAACCAAATCGCCAGTACAGTAAAACCCCGTCCGAGTAAATGCCGTTTTATTATGTTCCGCACTTTGATAATAACCACGGATCGTATAGGGCCCTCGAGTAAGCAACATGCCTGTTTCACCACAGTCAACAGGCTCAAAATTTTCATCAACAATTTTAATTTCATCATCAGGACACATTGGACGCCCTTGCGAAGCTACAATACTTCCTTCTGGATCATTTAATCGGGTGTAATTTACTAAGCCTTCTGCCATACCAAAAACCTGTTGTAACTGACAGCCAAAGTGTTTTAACACATCAAAAGCAACAGCTTGCGCAAAGTTCGCGCCACCAACTTGCATTAATTTGAGTGAACGTATTTTTCGAACGTGATTAGGTAAAGCTTTTAGCCACAAAGAAACAGCAGGAGGAACCAAAGCAACCACATTAACCTGATGATTTTCGATCAAATTAAAGCAGTTAATTGCTTCAGGATCTGGCGCTAAAACCACTGTTCCGCCCGCATAAAAAACGCCCAAGACTCCAGGGGAGCTAAGAGAAAAGTTGTGTGCTGCTGGTAATGCGCAAAGGTAACGAGTTTTATCAGTAAAACGGCAAATATCGACACTCCGCCTAATGCTGTAAAAATAGTCATTATGGGTACGAGGGATCAATTTTGGTGTGCCAGTACTGCCGCCCGATAATTGGAAAAAAGCCACCTGATCAGGTTCGGTTGGTTGAAAGTCGATTGATTTTTTTTGCTTTAAAGCCATACAGTCAGAAAGATTTTCAGCATAATCATTGCTACCTAAAATCAAAACATGTTTTAGCTGTTCATGTTGGTTTTTTAAAGCCTCAGCAAACTCTCCAGATTGAAACAAATTATGTTGGCTGGAAGCAATTAATAACTTAGGCTTAATCTGCGCCGCATAGGCATTAAGCTCTAAGCGTTGGTGATTAAAAATGGCATTCACAGGTACCACACCAATTTTCAGCAAAGCAAAAAATACAATGTAAAACTCGACCACATTCGGCAACTGTACCAGTGCCGTATCATACTTTTTCAACTGGCGACGTAGTAATGAGTTTGCCAAACGATCAGATAACGCATCCAGTTCCCAGTAGCTGACGTGTCTATTACCACAAACAATTGCTGTCGCGTAAGGTTGTGAAACACTATTCTCTTTGAGAACTTGAGTTAATGGACAATCAATCCAGTAACCTTTTTCTCGATATCGCTCAGCAAATACCTCTGGCCAAGGTGTAAATTCAATCGGCTTATTTTCAGAACCAACAACACTAGAAACCTCCGCATAACCAGCCTTTTCGAGAGCAGCAGACTCTTTTGAATTTTTTGGTATTGTTGCTTCAGAACTTGAATACTTATCCATTATGCAGCCACCATCGGTTGAATTCCCAAAGCATTTAGCATTGTGGCAAGCTTGGCTTCAGTTTCTTGCCATTCCGACTCAGGGCAAGAGTCCTTAACAATACCAGCACCTGCAAATAAACGAATCATATTGTCTTTTACAGTACCGCAGCGAATAGTAATCACCCACTCACCATCACCATTTTCATCACACCAGCCCACCATACCGGTAAACAGACCACGTTCAAAAGACTCCACTAAATTAATTAATTTACGCGCATCTAAAGTAGGAGAACCACACACTGCTGGAGTTGGATGAAGTAAACAAGCCAGTTGTAAAGCAGACATTTCAGGGTTATTAACACGCCCATGTATGTTGGTAGACAAATGCCACATCGCCGCAGTACTAATTAAATCAGGTGTCTCAGGAACCGTAAGTTCTCGACAATAAGGCTCAAGCGCCTGACGAATAGCTTCAATCACCAGCTGATGTTCATAAAGATCTTTGTTAGATTCCTTTAATGCTTGGCTGATAATTTTATCTCGGTCTAAATCAATATCCCGCTTGGCTGAGCCAGCTAAGGGGTTGGAAAACATTTGATCTGCCTGTTTACGGATCAATAACTCTGGACTTGCCCCAATCAGCTCGCTTCCATCCGGCATAGGTAAACGAAAGTGATAACCTGAGGCATTCTGAGACACAAGCTGAGCGAAAAGTGCACTAATATCAATATCTTGTGACAGCTCTAATTCCAACACTCTGGAAAGTACCGCCTTGCGAATATCGCTAAAATTAAAGTTAGCAACCGCTTGCTCAACTGCCTGTTTAAAACGAGGTTCGGCGGGTATACTTTTAGCATTTAAAATAGCTAAAGCACGCGCATGCGGTGCCTGATTTAATCCTAGAAGCTCTTCACGTGGCACAAACTGGTGTTCTTGGGGAACATATAAGCAAGAAGGCTGAGTGACATCAAACGGCACCGCCCCCATCACCACAGGCTTTTTTATTCCAGCCTTTTTAGCCTGAGAAAAAGCTTTCTGGATAGAAAACTGAAAATGACTATCCGCGCTTTCACCATCAACCGCAGGTGTAGTAATTTCGCTAAATACTCCCGAAGCTTGTATACTTCTGTACGCTGATGTAAACAAAAACTGTTGTTGCCCGGCCGAAGAGATCAATTGGTTTTGAGACATCGACTTTAAGGAAAGTTTTTTACGACGGGTTAATGATTGTTCGATATTGGAAATCATAGGAATTCTCATACGAAAATATAATCTTAATGACAATCATTATCATTTGCATTAACTGTTAAAGTCAATCACTAATCAGAGATATTTAGTTAAATTTCTGATTTATGCGCCATAATAAAATTTTCTACTCCGTATCATGAGCAAAGGAAAGTTATGAAAATCAAACTCATTTTTATTTTAATCTTAGGGGTCTCCTCATCAGCTATCACAGCAAAAGAATCGGGTGGATATAAATTCTGGCACGGCACTGGTGGCAAAGTTATTGCGGCAGGTCTTATTACTTGGGCTGTCTGGAGTAATCAATCTGAGTCTAATGACACCGATGAAAGCCGCTTCAGTTTTTCTGTGAAACAGAATGGTTTTCAAAACAATTCTGAGTTTCAAAATAACTTGGGATTTCAAAATAAAAATAGATTTCAAAATAAAAATAGACTTCAAAGTAGTACCCTCTATTTGCAGACACGATTAAATAAAGATGAATTCTTTAATACATATGCTTTTATCGCTAGAAACACAGATGCTTTTTACTTTGCTCAAAACCGCTTTGAAATGAACAATAATTTGGCGGGTTTAGGGCTTGATATTCATTTAGAAAATACAGCAGAATTAAAACTTGAATACACTCAAATTTTATCAGTGAATGACTTGGAAACTTCTTCTATTTCGTTAACTTATGACTACGCTTTTTAGCTAAGGTATTAAGGATTTAATAATGAATCAATATATCATTACTTATTTTGGTGGCGATCAACCATCTAATCCCGATGAAGGAAGAAAACACTTTGCTAAATATCAAGCTTGGTTAAATACATTAGGGGATGCTGTCATTAAACCAATGGTGCCTTTTAATAATAATCATACTATCAACACCGATGGATCCGTCACTTCAGGAAGCGCTGTTTCTATGAGCGGCCATACCATTATTCAAGCCGATTCAATAGAAGCGGCCATAGCTTTAACAAAACAATGTCCATTTCTTGATATAAACGGTACCCTTGAGATTGCAGAAGTTGTACAATTAACCAACTAATAAACAACAAAAAATAACGTCGTATTAAATAGGATAAATAAAAATGGAATTTTTCTGGAAAGATAAAAGGCGACTAATCTCATTCATCTTGGCGGCTTTTTTAATTATTTATCATTCCACTAAAACCTATCTGTTTTTCACTGGCTCTGACAACACCAACACCCCTGATTTTTTAAATTCTTTTCCTGCAACCTTTCCAATAGACATCTTACTGACCGTACAAGTCTTTTTAAGGCTTATTATTATTTCAAGTTTAGTTTTTGTCATCTTGAATAAAAAAGCAGGACTTATTGGTATGTGGCTAGGGATTGTTTCGTTGGTTGTCACTCAATTTATACTGTCATCAAATGCGACCAGTAGTGAATTAGTCGCGGTTCACTCTGGTTTGGCACCGCTGAAAGGTTTAATCATTCCATCAGTTATAACAATTTTATTGAAAAATCTAAGACAACAATTATTCACTTTTAAAAAATAATATTTCTGACTATCAATGATACATAACCAATTACAGCATTTGACAAAAAAACAAGCAAAACTAATGATAAGAATAATATTGCTTATTGGAACCATTGTTTCATTAACGTTTGTACCGTGGATTTTAGTAAAAGCCTGGATATTACCATTACCAGACACGCTCCAAGAACAGGTTAATGAAGCAATAAGTCACGGCTTTGACGGTATGCTCCTTTATGTAGATGAAGCAGGTAAACCACCTGCATTTTATACCGCTGGCTGGCATGACCGAAAAAACAAAATACCCGCCGATCCACATGCTTTATTTAAGATTGCCAGCATCAACAAATTATATGTTGCAGTTGCTATCACTAAACTAGTTAATAACAAACATTTGTCGTTAGATAATACACTTTCGGATTACTTTCCCGAGCTTGTAGGGAGAATTGAAAATGCTGACAAAATATCCCTAAGAATGATGGTACAGCACCGAAGTGGTATTCCGAACTATACTGATACACCAAATTATTGGACCTATCCATCAAAAAGCTATCAAGAAGCACTTGAGCTTATACTTGACTTGCCAGCTAACTTTCAACCCGATAGCGACTATGAGTATTCGAATACTAATTATTTATTGCTCTCCAAACTTATTGAAAAAGTGACAGGCAAAGAAAAATTTCAATACATAAAAGAAGAAATACTCATTCCCTTGAAGCTACACAATACCTTTCGCTCACTTAGCGATATCAATATCGAAAAATTGATGGGGGGATATCATGTTGGCGTTGAAGAAAATATTAAAACAACTGATTATGGTGCCATGATAGCGACAGCAGAAGACGTTGGAATATTTTTGCGAGCACTAAGTAACGGTTCATTGTTTAATGAAGGTGGAAAGGAAATCTATTCTTCTATTTATAAATACCAACATGGAGGATGGATACCCGGCTATCAAAGTCATGCCAAATACTATAAAAGCATTGATACAGTTGTTATTCAAGTTAACAATACCACAGATGCCAGACTTTACTACTGGAATCTATCGGAGATTATATTTAATCGTATTGAAAAAATATTGGAACATGAGAAAACTCATGACCAGTCCAGATAATATTTTAGAAATACGCAGTTTATCTTAGGCGAGTTAAGTTTTAAATAGTCATATTTGTAGCAACAAAAGAGGGCTTCTTAGAAATGGAGGCACTTATCAAAACTGGGAAATATCCCGTATGGCTTAGTGATGGCGTGCTCTCTCAGTCTAGAATTGATAATTTGATAAAGGAAAATATTGAAGTGAGCTATTTTGATTACGTCATAGATATTGATAATGAAGAATCGAGAGAAGAAGCTTTGCTTACAATTGCTGAGCATCATCCTAAAGAAAGAATTTGGTCTGAAAGTAGGCCAACAATTTTTTCCTATCAATAAGACATTAGCAATTCTAGTACTTACTGAAACGTACGTACAACATAATGAGTGCACTCATAGTTTTGCTATAAAACCAGAAAATTTGAAAAAATCTTATGTCATATCAGGCATAAAATACACCAGCGAAAGATCTGAAAATACAAACATTTCAAACGAAATATTCTCGGCTAAATTTATTATGCTGATGTTAACAATTTAGCTAACGCCCCCTTAACTCAATATTGCTTGTGCTGAACATTAAAAATAAAAAAACTGATAGTAGGAAAATAATTTAACTTAGATTCAAAAAATTCTTCAAATAAATAACCTCAATAAAATCGGCTTTTTGACTATATTAATAAAAAACATAAAAATTAGTTTTAACAACCAACTATTTGTATTTTTATCTCAAATTCATATGTATTTTTTCTGGGCGGATTTCAGCCATTATGCTAACATCTTGGGGCTAGTGGTTGGAAATGGTCTAACAACTCGCGCGGTCTGTAGAATGGTTTATACAGTAAAATGCGACCAAGCGAGTGAAGAGTAAAGACCGCCAATCCTAAAATTAGCGGCCCACCTTCAGTCGAGTGCTCCAACACTCAGTCGAAGATTAGCCAAAGTTTAACTCAGTTAGGGAGTAAAAACGATG
>JAUIHB010000133.1 GCA_030432465.1 Gammaproteobacteria bacterium | reverse complement strand
CGGGATCCAATTGAAGAAGGTTCGGCGAGTTCATACACTGCAGCAGGTATGTTAAGTCCTTTTGCAGAAGTTGAATCTGCAGAAATGCTAATTTTTCAAATGGGGATGCACTCGCTCAAATTATGGCCCGAATATGTATCGCAGTTAAATATGAAGCACTATTTTAATGCGGGTTCTTTGGTTGTTGCTCATGCCGCTGATAAGTCTGATTTAATTCGTTTTAATCAACAATTACAGTTTAAGCTGCGGAATTTTGCGGCAAACAATCAATCCTTCATGCAGCCCGAACAGCTTTCTGTTGAACAAATTGCTCAATTAGAACCAGAACTAAGCCCGCAGTTTTCTCAAGCGACTTGGCTGCCACAAGAAGCTTGGTTATGCCCGGAAACCACGATGTTAAACTTAGCCGAACGATTATTAGAAATGGGCATTGATTGGCAAGCAAGTTCATTTGTGGAGTCTGTGGAGTCTCACGTAATTTCAGCTGGAAATGAGCGTTATCAATTTGACTGGGTTATCGATTGCCGTGGCTTAGGCGCTAAAAAAGATTTGGCTCAGTTACGAGGTGTGCGGGGTGAGTTAATCATTTTACAAGCACCTGAAGTGAAGATCACACGCCTTATACGTTTGATGCACCCGCGATATCGAGTGTATTTAGTACCTAAATTGCGCGATGATTTATATGTTATTGGGGCAACTCAAATTGAAAGTAATGACTCTGGCCCTATTAGTGTACGTTCAACTTTAGAGCTTTTATCAGCGGCTTATAGTTTACACCCTGGCTTTGCTGAAGCGAAAATAATTGAGTGTAAGACCAATTGCCGTCCTGCGCTGGCAAATAACTTACCCCAAATACGGACACATGATGGTTTGATCAGAATTAATGGCTTATTTCGCCATGGGTTTTTATTAGCGCCCACATTAGTTGAAGAGACGTGTCGTTTTTTACAACAGCCGCAAATATTTCAGTCAATGTATCCCTCATTATTTCAGGCTTCTCCACTTAAGGCAGTTATATGATTGAGTTAGTTGTTAATGGGCAAAAATTACACACCCAAGCGGAAACTTTGATTGCTTTGTTAAAAGAGCAAGGCGTAATTGATAAAAAATATGCTGTTGCAGTCAATGAGAGTTTTGTTGCGAGGGCACAGTATCATGATTGTCAGTTATCATCAGGTGATCGAATAGAATTAGTGACGCCAATGCAAGGCGGTTAGTGAGAAATACAATGTGGCAACTCGCAGATAAACAAATAGAAAGTCGTTTTTTAATTGGTACAGCTTTATATCCGTCGCCAGAAATTATGTGTCAGGCGATAAAAGCTTCAGGTTCTCAAGTTGTGACGGTTTCGTTACGTCGGCAGAATCCTGCGCAGGGTGACGGAGCAGACTTCTGGTCATTGATTCAATCAATGAATGTGCATTTATTACCTAACACGGCTGGTTGTCATTCGGTAAAAGAAGCTGTTACGACGGCACAAATGGCACGAGAATTATTTGATACGCGCTGGATAAAATTGGAAGTTATTGGTGATGAATATAATTTGCAGCCTGATCCTTTTGCTTTGTTGGAAGCAACCAAAGAGTTGGTATCACAGGGATTTGAGGTCTTTCCTTATTGCACAGATGATTTAGTCCTGTGTGAAAAACTGGTGGAGGCTGGCTGTCAAATATTGATGCCCTGGGGGGCACCAATTGGAACTGGTAGAGGGTTAATTAACCCTTATGCGCTGCGCACCTTACGGGAGCGTTTAAAAGGGATTCAATTAATTGTTGATGCAGGTATTGGAGCACCTTCACACGCAGCAGAGGCGATGCAGATGGGGTTTGATGGAGTACTGTTAAATACCGCGGTTGCACAGGCGAATGATCCGATAAATATGGCAAAAGCATTTAAATATGCTTTACAAGCCGGTCGTTTAGCTTATCATGCGGGCATTATGCCTGAACGAGATCTGGCACAACCGAGTACACCGACTGTCGGAACACCGTTTTGGCATCAATAAAAAGGCAGAATAATAACCAATCGTGGATATTAATTGGCTTATCTTGGGTTGTGTGGGTTTTGGCGAAACAATAAACTTTGATAAATAACAATGATTAGTTCAACTAAGGTTGACTGAAATGTCGTCGTTCTGATTGAGCTGATAACGTTGTTTTTATCTGTTATACAACAATGCGTTACACTATTCTATGCTGCACAAAGAAAAATTAATATCATTTAAAACTCGGCCAATTGTCTTAACTATTGCTGCAACGGATTCTGCGGGTATGGCGGGGGTTGCCATGGACGTAAAAACCCAGCAAGTTTTTGGTATTCATTCTATGGTCGCGGTGACGGCAAATACCGCACAAAATAACTTTGAAGTTTTATCCGTTAATCCGGTTGATGTGGTCGCATTAAAAGAGCAGCTGGAAGCACTTAAGTCGCTGCCTATTGCTGCCGTTAAAGTCGGTTTAATCAGCAATATTGAACAAGCCAGAGTGATTGCCAATTTTATTACTTCTACTCACTTCCCATTAATTCTTGATCCGGTACTGTCAGCTTCGAATGGTTTTGAGTTTTTCAAGCGTAAAGATATTGCTGCTTATGTTGATTTGCTAATCCCACTCTGTACCTTAGTCACTCCAAATTTAGGTGAAACATCGCTATTAACCAATTTAGGAGTGAGTTCGGCAGAGGAAGTCGAATTAGCTGCTGAGTCGATGCTATTGTTTGGGGCAAAAAATGTGTTGATAAAAGGCGGACATGGGGAGGATGCTTATGGTGAAGAAAGTAATAGTGACAATTGTCAGGATTATTTTGCCTGTGATGAAAAATCTTTCTGGCTAACGAGTGAAAGAAAACTGAGTAAAAACACACGAGGGACTGGTTGTGCTCTGGCATCATCTATCGCGAGCTGTATCGCTCAAGGCTACGCTATTGAAGATGCTATCGTGATTGGTAAAATGGCGATTAATCAAGGACTTACTCATGGTTATTCGGTAGCTGATGGTAAAGGCCCTGTATCTATTTTGCATTTTCCTGACAGACAAAAAGATTTACCGATATTGTCTCAACTATCAGAAGTTGATTTATATCGACCAGCTTTTCCTTTATGTCATGAGACACCGCTGGGTTTATATCCGGTTGTAGAACGTGCGGTTTGGTTAAAAAAATTGTTGCCGTTAGGAGTAACGACAATCCAGCTGAGAGTAAAAGATTTACGTGGTGAAGCATTAATCAGAGAAATTAAAAATGCGATAGAAATTGCTGAGCAATTTAATTGCCGTCTATTTATTAATGATCATTGGGAGCTTGCAATTGAGCTGGGAGCTTATGGTGTTCATTTAGGACAGGAAGATCTGGATGATGCCGATCTCGATGCGATTTTAGCTGCTGGTTTACGTTTAGGCATTAGTAGTCATTGTCATTATGAAGTTGCACGAGCGCTACACTATAAACCTTCCTACATTGCTTGCGGCCCCGTTTATCACACTAATACTAAGCAGATGCCATGGATACCACATGGTGTAGACGGATTAAACTATTGGGTGAATGTGCTGACTTATCCTGTGGTTGCAATTGGTGGAATTAATGCTGAACGTATCGCAGAGGTTCACCAAACAGGCGCTAATGGAGTTGCAATGATAACAGCAATTACTGAAGCTGAAGACCCACAACAAACGACTCAGGATTTTCTGCGACTAATTAATCAGAGTTGATTTGTGACTCACAGGAACTGGTAATAGAAAGTATCTTATTATCAATCGAAGATTGTAAAGGCTCGCCAAGCACTGCTTTTAATTCTTCGTCGCTGGTTATTTTTTCATTATTAATGATAACCCAGCAATCTCTACTTTTTTCTTTTCCCCAATAGAGTGCCAAGTCAGCTAATTTGATTAACTGTTCCCAATTGTTCTCTGTGTAACTATTGAATAAAAATGGGTACTTGGCCGCACCGATAGTACAGGTGACTATAATAGGTTCGCCGTTGATGAGTTTAAAAGGATGTTTATTAACTACATTTTTGATTCTTTCACCTAATTGAGCTAGCTCATGATCAGATTTCAAACGAGCAATACAAAGAAACTCTTCTCCACCCCAGCGAATTAATAAATCCGTTCCTCGAATAATATTATTAATTCTATTGCTAAGCTCAACTAATATTTTGTCTCCAGAATCATGTCCATATTGGTCATTGATTTTTTTAAAATGATCAATATCAAAAATAAAAAAGCCAAGAATTAAATTCTCGTCCGAGTGTCTGGCACGATCGATAAATTGGAGCTCTTTAGTAATATTACTTTCAAGAAATCGTCGATTCCCCAGTTGTGTTAATGAGTCTTTATAGCTCAACTGCTTAAATTGAAGCGCCATTTTTTTCTTTTGCCTGAACTGTGACCAAATAAAAGACAGTAGCATAATTAAGGCAAACATCAGGGTCAGTAAAAAGTAGACTCGGGTTGTATTTTCTGCATTCAACGCTGCCTGTAACTCTTTTTCTTTTAATAATATCTGGCTTTTAAGTTCGGACTCCATCTCTAAACGTTTCAGTTCTGTATTGGATGCGGCTTTAGAAGCTTTTTTCTTTAACTCAGGCTCTAAAGTGTTCTCAACCGTTTTTTTAAATAACCGTAGACCAATGAGTTCAGCTGGAGTGTCAGTAAGATTACTTAATCGTTTATAGATATCCATTTTTACTTCAAGTGAAGTATTTTTATGCAAGTTAAAGCAGTCAGATAGCGCTTCATTTTTATTCCAGTGAAGGATAGTTAATGAACGGTAGCATCCCAAATAACGCTCGATAGTTTCATCATTTGTTTCGATTTTTTTTCCATTCAAATAACCCTTTGCGCGTTCTATTTCACCATTTTCTGAAGCCGCCAAGGCAGAAAAAATATGAGAGTCTATCGAATAGTTTTTATTGTAGTTATTAACAAAGTCAAAATAAGGTAGCGCTTTCTCATATTCATGTAAATGCAGGGTGTAAGCAATACCTATGTTAAATGATGATAATAGAGCATTATCAAGATAACGTTTATAATTGTTATCAGTTTTATCTGAGAGTTTATCAATATTTCTACTTCTTGTTTCTTTGAGTAGTTGAATGCCTTTACGCATATAATCTTCATTACCGTGAATGATATAAATGGACGCTGTCTCCATCATTGCATGAAATAGCAATAAAGGTTCACTTTGGGGGGCAATAGATATAGCTTTTTCATAAGTAGCAAAGGCATTGCTAATCTCTCCATGTTCTGATTGTCGCCATCCAACATTCAGTAAAATGACAACAGCATCAACCTGCATTTTTAATTGATATGCATCTTGAAAAGCTAATAACATACTTTCTATATAATTTTCAAAAGTGTCATTAGTTAGCCTGATGCAAAGCGTGCGATAGTCGAAATCATCAATTAATGGAGGGTATTTTTTACAACTTTCTATGGCGTGGTCATGTTTTTTTAAGTTATTCAATTCTACAGCCAAAGCTCTCGCTAGAAGATATTGGATAGTTGGAGGTTCGTTTTTTAATTGCTGATTAAACCATGAAAGTCTTTTACTCTCATTCCAGGTTTTAAAGTTTTCAGGGAACTCTAAAGATTGTTTTATATCTGAAAATTTTTCTTCTGCAAAAGTGCTCAGAGGAGAAAAACAAAAGATAAAAATTAATATTTTTAATAAGTTACAGATTTTTTTGGACTCAAATACAGGTTAATAGTCAAAAAGTATAGATAGCTTAATAAGTTTAGTACACCTTATAAAAATATCTAATTAACTTTATATTCGAAAGTGTGATTTAAATTCTGATT
The DNA here is from genome assembly GCA_030432465.1 of Gammaproteobacteria bacterium. GTDB lineage: Bacteria > Pseudomonadota > Gammaproteobacteria > Enterobacterales > Kangiellaceae > Aliikangiella. Next base: position 3,951 of record JAUIHB010000133.1, on the reverse strand, counting down.
TTTATTTCTTTATGTTTGTTATCTGAAAAAATATTAGAGTAGAAGTTGACTAGTCAGTTGTAGACTAAAAATTAACACGTTAACTTAATTTTTTATCTTATGGGGCGATTATTTTGCCAATTGGTTACTTGTTTCGATTTGTTGATGGGCATTATAATAAAAATTGACCTTGTGTTGTGGTGGAGTCAGGGTTATAAATCCCAAGCCAAAAATAATGGTTGATTAAATTTCCTGCAACTTTAAGCCGTTGAATATAAGAATGTCGCAGAACATAAAAATAATATATTTGGAGAAAAACATGAAACTTAAATTTTTAATGTTTCTTTTGGCTTTTGGCGGTGTGACCTCAGCATCAGCCGAACTTCAAAATAATACTGTTGATGAAAATGCTTTAACATCTCAAAGCAAAGTTTTAAATAATACAAACAATGATTCTATTTGGGCGTACAGTAGCGAAGGGCGAGAAGTATTTGATGTAGTTACTGATACAGGCGAAGTCATAAAAGCTGTTGATGTAGATGGTATTGCACATTCTGGTGATATGATTTTAGGGAATACTCGGGACCTAAAGTTATACGGGTTAAAAGTAGTTACTGGAAAAGATATGCCAGAAGATCAATATGGCAAATCTGCAGCAATTCGATATCCCAACTCCGGCTATAAATGGTCAAATGGTGTTGTGCCATACGTTTATGCTTCTTCATTAGGGAGTCGCGGAAGACAAGCCATGAACTATGCTATCAATCACTGGAATACAAAAACCAATGTTAACTTTGTACCAAGAACCAATCAAAGTGACTATATTTTAATTCAAGGCGGAGGTGGTTGTAGCTCTTGGATTGGAAGACAAGGTGGACGTCAGTTAGTGACTTTGGCGGAAGGTTGTGGCAATGGTGCAGCAGTTCACGAGTTAGGTCATGCCGTTGGTTTTTTCCATGAGCAAACAAGAACGGACAGAGATAGCTATGTCACTATTTATTGGAACAATATACAAAGCGGAATGGCCTATAACTTTGAAAAAATGACATCTAATGATGGTCAAAATCATGGTCAATATGATTATTATTCGATTATGCATTATCGAACAACGGCATTCGGTGTTAATAATGCGGTAACGATATGGCCGAAACAAGATGGTGTTGATACCAATTACATGGGTAATGGTCAGGTGCTTTCCAGTGGTGATATTGCTGCAACTGCGGCGATTTATGGGGGAGGGAATAACAATGGCCAAACTTATACGGGAAGTTTGTCTGGTAGTAATGACTCTGATATCCAGCCTGATGGTAGTTGGTTTCAATACGGTGGAGGGAGTTTAGTGGCAAACCTTCAAGGTCCAAGTAGTGCGGATTTCGATCTGTTTCTTTATCGATGGAATGGCTCTGGTTGGTCAGAAGTCTCAAAGTCTGAATCACCAAATTCACAAGAAAGTATTAACTATTCTGCTTCAAGCGGTTATTATTATTTTAAAGTACTTTCGTATAGCGGAAGTGGTAATTATTCATTAAATATAAAAAAATAATATTGCTAGTGCGAGAGGATAGAAAATGATTTTCTCGCACTATTTAAATAGGAGTTTTTTTAATTAGAAAAAATATTTTCAAAGTTAACTTTTGGTAAGCTCTCAAAGCAGGGTTTAGCAAAAAGATATCCTTGCATTAGCTCAATACCAGAATCTCGTAACCATTGCATTTCTCCAATAGTTTCAATACCTTCAGCCAAAGGTGTTATATTGAGCTCATCAAACATGTTAAGACTATTTTTAACGATTGACTGGCGAACTTTGTCTTGCTCAATATCGCGTATTAATGCCATATCTAATTTTATTATGTTTGTTTGAAAATCTGCTAATAAACTTAAGCCTGAATAACCGGAGCCAAAGTCATCAATGGCAGTTATAAAACCTAAAGCATTGTAATATTCAATTACATGTTTTACATGATTAGTGTCTTCAATTTTTTCGACCTCAGTAAATTCAAACATAATTTTCTCTGTTGGAAAAGCATGTTTTTTTGCGGTATCTAAAGTTGTTCGAATGCAACGCTCTGGTTTATAGATGGCATTAGGCAGGAAATTAATGCTGAGCATCGTGTCCAGTTTTAATTGGGACGCGAGTGATATCGCTTTAATCCGACAAAGTTGGTCAAAAGCATATCGGTTTTCTTCGTTGACTTTAGATATGATGGAAAAAGCAGACTCATTATTTAAACTACGGACTAAGGCTTCGTATCCGAAAATTTGATGTGTTTTGCAATTGATTATTGGCTGAAAAGCCATGGTAAAATCAAAACCTAAGTTGTTTATTTCAGGACACAGACCACAAGTGAACTTATCAGAAGTTTGTAAGTCTTTTTCCATAACCAAGCCTTTTTAGTAGTTTGAGATACTAAGTTAAATTATCAGGTAGTAAGATTATAAGAGTAAGACTAGTTGCTATATGGGATATACTCAAGTGAGGGAAGTCAAAATGTTTCTCCTCTCTGAACACGCGAGTACATTTTAAGTCATTAAAAGTACGAGAAAAGAACAATGGCTTTCTCGTACTTTGGATTTTAACCGAGGCTATGTAAGTACGGGCCAACGCCGGCAACAATAGGTAAATTCAAACTTGGGCCAAGCGCTGAAACGATAGCACCGTCAACAGTTATTTGACAGCCATCAGCAAGCAATCTGGCAATTAATAATCTTACTTGATTATCTGTTGGGCGAGGTGCTAAAACAATTCTTCCACCAGAAGCATGACGTCTTGTTATACGGTTAATCTGGCCTACAGTCTTAGTATACTCATAATGATAATCCCCATTTCTTGGTTGTGTCCTATATTGATTTTCTGCAATGTTTAAAGCTTGTCTTCGAGCGATAGCAGGAGTATTTCTGATATCTCTTCTTACATGCTCTCTATCAGCTAAAGCATCAAAGAAAATATGTCCTTTGGGGCTATTGTTAATATCTATAAGGGGACCATGTCCGTGGCTTGTTCTCAAACGTCCACATCGAAGTGCAGTATTTAAATTAATAAGTCCACCCTCAGCAAAATAAAATGTTGGTGAACGGTTATTCGTTGCAGTCGCAAAACAAAAATTTCTAGCGTTAAATAGTTGGTTGATTTGTACGCGTCGCGTAACGGGAAGTTCAAAGTATTCCATGAGATATTACCTCTTAAACTATAAATAATTTTTGAATCATTAAGCTCTGCTATCGATATTAAAAGCTGAACAATGATTATTTTATTGTCTCATGATTTATTTAAAAAAAGTTATTTTTTTTATTACATTTTTGAGATTTTTGCTGCTTTTATTTGAGCCGCTTTATAGCGTTTAATGTTCTCATTAATATCATCTGTTTTTTCAAAAGTTACTTGAGTTGGAAGTAAGCGGTTAAGGTTACTATTAGTGACTTGAAGCTTAGATATCGGGAGGTGATGTCGTAGATATATAGAAATGAAGCCCCACTCAATAAAATAATTCCTAGTTTGATAAAAAAAGGGGCATTGTATTTGGAAGCGAAGTTGATCAAAATAAGATTTAATATATTGTATGTCAGAACAGCAAGTCCTGCCTGCTAGGTGTGCGTGAAATGTATTTCACAGCGGTGGCAATAAAACTTACTGCCCCACCAGCGATGAGATAGCTCTTCTTTTTTGCAGTCTGGGCATTTTCTTTTCATGAGACAGGCCGTTGTGATACTTAACGTTTAGCTTTAATGCCATTAGAGCGCTGACTACTTGTTGTAATGACTTTAAATTAGAGAATTGATCTGCAACAGAGCAGCTTACTAAGTGCTCAGAATTGTACTTTAATAAGCTTTTCAGACTACTAAAATGTGAGGTTTTATCTGGTTTGCTTTTTCCATATAACCTTAGTTTATTTGCCAAAAAAGAACACCTCTCACATATTCAATCGTCATTTGCTGGTAGTATGTTGTTTTTATAGGTTTTATAACTATAAATAT
>JAUIHB010000132.1 GCA_030432465.1 Gammaproteobacteria bacterium | reverse complement strand
GAAAATTTTGTTCCGCAATCTCGCTACCAATCAGTCTCTCAAGTCAAAAATACTATTTTAGAACTTGTTGCAAACATAGATGAGCAAATCAATACGCAAATCAATAAAATTATTCATGCCCCCAAATTACAAAAACTTGAAGCGTCATGGCGAGGCTTGTGGCTTTTAGTTAAACAAGCAGAAGGCACACAAAACATAAAAATAAAAATGCTTAACGTTAGTTGGCCAGAAATTGTCAAAGATATTAGTAAAGCAATGGAGTTTGATCAGAGCCGTCTGTTCCAAAAAATATATAGTGAAGAATATGATACGGCAGGTGGTGAGCCGTATGGGGCAATTATCGGTGATTACGAGATTAGCCACCGAATTTCTAAAGGTCATCCTCATGATGACTTAACAACATTACAGGGCATTGCACAAATCTCGGCCGCAGCTTTTTCACCTTTCATAACCTCAGCATCAAGTGAGCTTTTTGGTATGGAAGATTTTTCAGGCCTTGGGCTCCCTTTAAACCTAGAAAACATTTTTTCTCAAAGAGAATATATCAAATGGCGCTCACTGCGACAAATAACCGACACTCGCTTTATTGGATTAACTTTGCCCAAAATTTTGATGAGAAAACCTTATCGAACACAACCTGGTAGCTACAAAGGTCTTTATTTTCACGAAAAGCTGGAGGGAAAAATTAAAAACCAACTCTGGGGAAATGCAAGTTATGCATTTGGTGGTGTATTAATTCGTGAGTTTGCTAATATCGGTTGGTTTGGCCACATACGAGGTGTACCAAGAAATTATTTATCTGGAGGACTTGTAAAAGAGCTTCCCGTTGACAGCCACCATACAGATACAAAATCAATTGCCTATAAACCTGTTACTGATGTTATTGTAACGGACTCTGCTGAGAAAAAAATTAGTGAGCTCGGTTTTATTCCTTTATGCCAAGGTTATTTATCAACCTATGCAACTTTTTATAGTAATCAGTCTCTTCATTCACCTAAAGTTTCTGATTCGTTCAATATAACAACCAATGCTAAGTTGTCAGCTATGCTACAACACGTATTGTGTGGTTCTCGCATTGCTCATTACATTAAGTTGATGATTCGAGATAAAGTTGGATCATTTATTGATGCAGGTAGATGCGAAAGATATGTACGTGAATGGTTAATGAAATATACCACCGGTAGAGAAGATCTCGACTGGGAGGAACAAGCAAGATATCCGTTAAAGGATGGAGATGTTAAAGTAAAAGAACACCCCACTCGTCCAGGGGTATTTCTATGTGTGATACATTTACAACCACATTACCAGTTGGATCAAATGGTTTCAGAATTAGAACTGGTCACTGAACTAGCAGCATTTGGAAAACAATAATGGCACGGATTGATAAAAAGAAAAAATTACGACCTTCAGTTCTAGATCGCCTTTTTGATAACGAGCCTTATAATCAAACAGAGCGAGATCCTGATCATCATCAACTCTTGAAACAGCTTAGAGCAAGTATTCGCCGTGATTTAGAATTATTATTAAACACCCGATACTATTTAGCGTCACCTCCAGATGATTTTCCTGAAGTTGAAAATTCTTTATATAACTACGGATTACCTGATTTAGCGACAGTCAATATTATTGATCTAGAAAAGCGAGATGTATTTACTCGAAAACTAGAAAAAACATTAAAATATTTTGAGCCTCGATTTAAGTCCGTAAAAGTATTTTTTATAGACAACCCTGATAGTGTTGATCGTACTTTACGTTTTAGAATTGATGCCACCATTTATGCAGATCCTTTACCTGAAGTTGTTGTTTATGATTCAATTTTAGAATCTGCAACAAGCACGGTAAGCGTTAAGGAAATTAGTCATGGCAGATGAATTATTACCCTATTACGAAAAAGAGCTAGTCTTTATGCGTCAGCTGGGCGCAGAGTTTGCTAAAGATCATCCCAAAATAGCTGGTCGTTTACGTATTAATGACGACACCATTGAAGACCCACACGTTTCAAGATTAATTGAAAGTTTTGCATTTTTAAACGCAAGAATTCAACACAAACTAGATGATGACTTTCCTGAACTCAGCGATGCTCTATTAAATATTTTATATCCTCACTACCAACGCCCAATTCCATCTATGTCGATAGTTAATTTTGAGGCTGATGTAGAACAATTAGATTCGAAATATGTTATTCCAAGAGACACACTTTTGGAAACAGAACAATTCCAAGGAGAAAATTGTCGATTTTCTACAATTTATGAAACAGAGCTACTGCCAATAAAAGTTACCTCTGCAAATTTAATCGGTAGACCATTTTCAACTCCTGGCTCAGCCCAGATTAGAGGTGCAGAAAGTGTTTTAAAATTAACTTTATCAACATTTTCTGACGAAATAACCTTCTCTGAGTTACAGCCAGAAAAACTTCGTTTTTACTTGAAAGGCCAAACTCAACATATTAATCCGCTTTATCAAATGTTATTAAATAATTGTAATAGCATCTTTATGGCTCATTCAGATAATGACCTCTCGCCTGTCGCTCTTAGTCGAGACATCATCAAACCTGTTGGTTTTAATTCAAACGAAGGACTTTTACCCTACCCTAAATCTTCATTTATCGGATATCGCTTGCTCACAGAGTTCTTTGTCTTTCCTGAAAAATTCATGTTCATTGATATTACAGGCTTAGCTAATAAATTACAGACACATGTAGGGAGTGAGCTTAACTTATATATTTATCTTAATTCCTCAGATGTTGAGTTAGAACATAATATATCTAAAGATACTTTTGCTTTAGGCTGCTCACCAATAATTAATTTATTTCCACATAGCGCAGATCCTATTAAGTTAGAACATACTCATCATGAATATAAAATCACGCCAGACTCACGACGTCCTCTAGGCTATGAAGTTTATTCTGTTGATAAAGTTATTGGTACATCCTCGTCAGGTGAAGATGAAGAGTACACTCCATTTTATGGACTTAATCATGAACAACAAAATACTGATAAACATTCTTTTTGGTATGCATCACGTAGAGAAGCAAAACTAGGGTTATATGATCGTGATGATGGCACTGATGTTTACCTTACATTAGTTGATTTAAACTTTAACCCCAACTTACCAGAAGATCGCACCATTACCTTGGCAACAACCTGTAGTAATAGAGATTTACCACAAAAACTTAATTACAGTGCAGATCAACCGCAACTTCAATGCGTAGATAGTGCGCCGCCTTGCTCCAAAATTCGCTGCCTGTTACAACCAACAGCCGTTGTCAGAGCACCACTTAAAAATAATGCTCGATGGCGATTGATTTCACATTTAAACTTAAACTTTCTATCTCTCACAGGTGGAGACGATGCTTGTAAAGCATTAAAAGAAATTCTCCGACTATATGACTTTAAAGATTCTGCTGTCACACGAGCATTAATAGACTCAATAATGACTGTTAACGCAAGGCCAATCAGTTCACCATTAAATATTGATGGTCATACGACAATGTGTCGAGGAATGGAAGTTGAAGTAAAACTCGATGATTCATTGTTAAGTGGTAGTAGTATCTATTTATTTTCTACCATACTTGAACATTTTTTTGGTTTGTATTGTTCAATAAATTCGTTCACAAGGTTTCTTGTTAAAATAAAAAGTAAAGAAGGTTATCTAAAAAAATGTCCTCCAAGAGCCGGCGAAAAAATACTTCTGTAATAGAAAAACTTACGCAAAACCCGTATGAGTTTTCCTTTAAGCAAGCAGTCAGATTACTTGAACGGAGTAATGCATTTTCTACATCGGTAGATAAGTTTGCCAGTAAACCAGTTGCTCGCTTCATGCCTCCAACCTCAGAGTTTGTTCGTTTTACTAGCCGACAGTCACTATCATTTCCGACATCTGAAATTTCATCAATAAAAGCACCAGCTAAAACAGCTAGTGTTAATCAATGGACAATGGATGTTAATTTTATTGGCTTAACAGGAAGCAGTGGAGTATTGCCTTACCATTACACAGAAACAACACTACAAAGAGTAAAATTAAAAGATAAATCGATGAGTAATTTTTTTAATTTATTTAATCATCGAACAACTTCTTTATTTTTTCAGTCTTCATGTAAATATAATTTCCCAATTGAATATGAAAGAAAGCGGCTCAATTCAGATACGAAAAGAGCCCAAGATCGTACTGATAATTTTACTCAAACATTGCTATCTCTTATCGGTTTGGGAACTAAAAATACAAATCATCGACTACATACAAAAGATGAATCCTTAATTTTTTATGCGGGATTATTAACTAATAAGATCCGTACAGCTTCCGGCTTAAAACAAATACTAGAAAATCATTTTTGTATACCAGTAGAAATTAAAGAGTTTATAGGTCAGTGGCAAGATTTAATCAGTGATGTGAGAACCCGACTACCCGGACTTAGTACTCAAGGACAAAATAACTGTTTAGGTAAATCTGTAATGCTAGGGAAAAAAGGATGGTTTGCTCAGGGAAAGTTTAATATTATTCTGGGACCTCTAGATAAAAAGCAGCTACATCAGTTTCGCCCAGGCTCAAATACTATAAAAGCACTGGATGAGATAGTTCGCCTTTATATAGGCTTTGAACATGATTACAATTTTATAATGCGAATAAAAAAAGTTGATCTACCACCTAGAGCTAAACTTTCCGCAACTCAACCTGCGATAGTTGGTTGGACGACTTGGTTAGCAAATAAACCAGAAAAAGTCACAGATGTTAATGAAACAGTAGATATTCCTGTATCATCAAGACAATTTATTTAATTTTGATAAGGCATAATACAGATTTTAGTAGAGAAAAATAACCAATAAATTTTTCTTTAAACAATAAATATGGAAATAAGAATACATGTTTAACAATTTGAATAAACTCTTTTATTTTATTATAAGCCCTTTTATTATTATAGGCTGCTCGACTATAGATGAAAGTCTACCTTTTGCCTATGTCGAGGTGATCAAACAAGGTATGCATAATAGTGATCGACCTGAAATGGCTTCAACATGTAATGGTTTTATATTATCACCAGAAAAAATAACGGCCTTTTATAACCATGCAGCACCGGTTGATCAAATGGAGTCACGTGAAAAATATCACTCACTCCCCTGCTTTTCTTATGGTACCGCCTTTATTTATGGTGAAAAATATGAATGGACAATTCGTGCTGGTGGAGTTGGTGAGTTTTACAATGACAAAAAACGCTTGATTAAAATTTGTGGAGTAAAATGTTGCGATAAAGTTCGTGGTGTTTGCTGAAGCTTGAATGAATATAAATAGAAAACTGTAAGGAATAGTTATGATTACAATCAATTTAAAGTCTTTAGTTGGTAGGCTCAACGAAGCTTCTCGGAATGCACTGGAAGGCGCCGCAGGTTTGTGCCTTGCAAGAACCCACTATAATGTTGAAGTTGAACATTGGCTTCTTAAGCTATTAGAAATTCCTGACAGTGATATATTGGCAATTCTTGAAAAGTTTGAAATTGATTTAGGTCGATTAAATCAAGACTTAAATAAAGAATTAGATAGAATAAAAGGTGGTAATACGAGAGCCCCAGCTCTTTCACCATCGATTGTCGATATAACCAAAAATGCCTGGATGTTGGCATCTGTCGAATATGGTCATCCAACCGCAACTTCGGCACATATTCTTGCAGCACTCATGTTAGATGACAACCTTCGTCACTCTATTGAGTCGACTTGTAAAGAATTCAAAAAAATACAACCCGAATCTTTGCGTGAAGTCGCACGTGCGATAGTTGGTAGTACACATGAATCATCTAATGCAGCAATTGGTGATACTTCTAGTTTGGATAAATCTGCTGCTTCCAGTATGCCAAGTAAAACACCATCGCTCGATAAATTTACAATCAATTTAACCGAAGATGCTAAACAAGGAAAAATTGATAATATTTTAGGCCGTGATGAAGAAGTCAGACAAATAATTGATATTCTAATTCGTAGACGTCAGAACAACCCCATACTTACAGGTGAAGCTGGAGTAGGAAAAACCGCAGTCATCGAAGGCTTTGCTTTAAGAATTGCGTCAGGAGATGTTCCTGAGCCATTGAAAGATGTTTGTGTTCGAACCTTAGATTTAGGATTGTTACAAGCTGGTGCAAGCGTTAAGGGAGAGTTTGAGAATCGTTTAAAATCAGTTATCGCAGAAGTAAAAGCATCACCACAACCTATCATCATGTTTATTGACGAAGCGCATACCTTAATTGGTGCTGGAGGAAAAGAAGGTCAAGGTGATGCAGCTAACCTGTTAAAACCTGCACTAGCCAGAGGTGAACTGAGAACAATTGCTGCTACGACTTGGGCTGAATACAAAAAATATTTTGAACGTGATCCAGCGCTAACACGTCGATTCCAAGTTGTTAAAATTGAAGAACCTAGTGAAGAAAAAGCCATTGATATGATGCGAGCTGTTGCAGAAATGTTACAGGCACATCATGGTGTTCGGATTTTAGACGAGGCCATTATTGATTCAGTACGTTTATCAAGTCGCTACATCACATCGCGCCAGCTGCCAGATAAATCTGTCAGTTTATTAGATACAGCCTGCGCGCGCGTTTCTCTCAGCCAAAGTTCAACCCCTGCTTCGGTTGAAAATACACGAAGAGGAATTGCTCAATGTCAAACAACAATAACCCTATTAGAGCGAGAAAATGCTTCTCAAGGCAATCACGAACAACGCATTGAAGAATTAAAAGAAAAGCAAAAATCATTAGAATCTCTTTTAGTTACTCAGCAAGAACAATGGGAGAAAGAGAAGGTAAAAGTATCTCAGATCCATGAACTTCAAAAACAAATTGAAGACGACTTTACTGCACAATCACTTCCCAAAGAAGCACTTGAAAAAGAAAATGCCCCAAAATTGTTAGACGAAGCCAGTCGCCAAAAAATTAGACAAGATTTACATCAGCTAGTCGAGGAAATCTTAGTCCTTCAGGGTCAAAACCCAATGATTCAAATAAATGTAGGCAGTCAAGCGATTGCTGAAGTTGTTGCTAATTGGACAGGCATTCCTGTTGGAAAAATGGTTTCAGATGAAATCAAATCAATTCTTAATTTAAAAGATAAGCTAGAAGAACGCGTCATTGGTCAACCTCATGCATTGAGTGCAATAGCAGAAAATATTCGCACTTCACGCGCAGGTCTCACAGATCCAAGAAAGCCTGTTGGTGTATTTTTTATGGTTGGCCCAAGCGGTGTGGGTAAAACTGAAACCGCTATTTCACTCGCCGAAGTTTTATACGGAGGCGAACAAAATGTAACTTGTATCAACATGTCAGAGTTTAAAGAAGAACATAAAGTCTCAATGTTACTTGGCTCTCCTCCTGGTTATGTCGGTTATGGTGAGGGCGGTGTTTTAACCGAAGCTGCTCGTAGAAAGCCACATAGTATTATTCTTTTAGACGAAATGGAAAAAGCACACCCAGGTGTGCAAGATGTTTTTTATAATCTCTTTGATAAAGGGACAATTAAAGATGGTGAAGGCCGAGATATCGACTTCAGAAACACGATTATAATAATGACCTCTAATGCCGGTGAAGAACACATTAGAGCCATGTGCGCTCAAAGTGAAGAAGCCATCGATCCCGAAGTATTACTAGATAATTTTAGACCACAATTGCTTAATTATTTTAAGCCTGCTTTCTTAGGTAGAACAACGGTTATTCCCTACTACCCGCTTACTGATGATGATCTGCTTAAAATTTGCAAAATTAATATGAACCGAATCTCAAAACGGATTAAAGATCATTATAATGCTGAATTTAGTTATGACGAAGATGTTATGCTACACATTTTGGCACGCAGTCAGGAAGTTGATACCGGAGCAAGGAATATTGAGAATATCCTTACTCGAACACTACTTCCAGAAATGGCAACTGAATGTTTAGCAAAATTATCAGAAAATGAAGAAATCTCCAAGATTCACGTCAATGTGACTGAAGAAGGTCAATTCATTTATGAAATTTCATAGTTAGAATTTTTACAGGAAACATATCCGACTTAAAGACAGTTTTGTCTTTAAGTCGCCTAACAAGAAGAAGGATTTGATGTCTTGAGCACAAATAATATATACATATCAAGTATTGGCATGATCTCACCTCTGGGATTAAATGCTCAAATGACATCTACTTCTGTTGCTGCCAAAATTAGTGCATATAAGGCGTCGGAATACCTTAATCAAAATGACAAACCGATAACAATGGCTACTGTTCCGGATCAAATTTTTCATGGGGTTGACGTGAAAATTGAAGAAGGTAGTTATTATCGGGAACAATATGATCGCATTATAAAAATGGCGCTCATAGCATTACAGGATTTGTTTACCAGACTAACTTTTGACCAAAGCGTATTCTCTCAGGCAATTCCATTAATTATGGCCATGCCTGAAGCTCAAATACATTCAAAACAAATTCCCACGAAAATACTAACCGCAAACTTACTTAATTGTGGTGCTCCGTTCGATGACAAACAAATACGTTATATACATACCGGACGTGCCTCGGGAATACAAAGCTTAGAGCTAGCCCATCGCTATTTGTACGAACTAAATCACGATTTTGTTATCATCGGTGGTAGCGATAGTTACAAAAATTATCCATTACTCACTCAGTTAGCTGAAAAAGAACGTTTACTAGCACCGGGAAGCCCTGATGGTTTTGCACCAGCAGAAGCAGCAAGTTTTATTTTACTTACCCGTCATCCAGAATATGCACAAAGCAAAAATAACCATATTATTGCACTTCACCCTATTGGCCAAAGTGAAGAACCAGGACACATCAATAGTGAAGAGCCCTATCAAGGTAATGGGCTAGATCAAGCATTTAAGCAAGCTTTGCAACGTGGTTTCAACTCATCTATTGATACCATTTATTGCAGTATGAACGGTGAAGGCTTTTGGGCAAAAGAGCAAGGAGTTGCAATGATGCGTAATAGTGAAAGCTTTAGTGAAAATACACTCATTGAACACCCAGCAGATTGTTATGGAGAGTTAGGCGCAGCGACAGGAACGATGTTAATTGGCTTATCCGCTATGAGCTTACTAAAACAATCAAAGCTAGGTACGCACCTTATATACAGTTCATCTGATGGGCCTGCTCGTGCAGCTGTTGTCGCAGAAAAAATAAAAATACCAATGAATGAAAGCTTACCAATAACACCAAATGCTCATTCAGATAGACAGAATAGTTCTCATGGAGGTTTTTGATGCAGATAGGTGAAGGAGTATGGGTTGCTCCCCCAGTTGAAGAGCCAGAAGAAATTAAAGAAGAAGAAAAAGAACATGTAAAAATTCGCTGTAGTGTATTTTTTGATGGTACTTTAAACAACCGAACAAATACAAACTCACGGATTGCTTATCAACAAGGTGACCAAAATGGTGAAGGTGCAAGTTATAAAGAACACCAAGTAAAATCGAAAGATAATAGCTATGAAAATGACGAAACCAACATTGCTAAGATGGAAAAGTATGTTGGTGAAGCAGACGGATTTGAATACAGTTTTTCTATTTACGTGGAAGGGCCAGGAACAGAAAACCATAAAAGTGACTCAACAGCTGGTTATGCTTTAGGACAAGGAGACACGGGGGTTAAATCAAAAGTTAAAATAGGTATAAATGATGTCGTTTCTGTTATTTCATTTGGAGTCAAAAGAAATGTTATTATAGACAGTGTTACTATAGATGTTTTTGGTTTTAGTCGAGGCGCTGCTGGAGCACGCTTTTTTGTGCATGAAGTACTAAATGAAAGTCCAACTTATATTTCAA
>JAUIHB010000131.1 GCA_030432465.1 Gammaproteobacteria bacterium | reverse complement strand
TAGAAAGATTAAAAGAATGGTGGCGTGACAACGGAACTCCATTGGTTATTGGTGCAGTTTTAGGACTCGCTGGTTTTGGTGGCTGGAAATATTGGAATAGTCAACAAGTGGCTCATCAGGCTGCTGCGTCCGATTTATACAATAAAGCCAGTGAAATCCAAAAAAGCGAAAAGCAAGAAGGTTTGAAAGATAGTCTTGTTGCGGTAAAAGATAAATATCCTGAGTCAAGTTATGCCGTTTTTTCAGCGTTACATTTAGCTAAGATAGCGGTTGAAGTAAACGATTATGATAAAGCAGCAACCGAATTGACTTGGGTTTTGGATAATCATAGTGGTAATGAGTTGGTGTCTATTGCCAAAATTCGTTTAGCGAGAGTATTAATTCAGCAAGAAAAACCAGCAGAGGCCTTATCTCTTTTAGCCTTTGATGATGAGTCAGGCTATAAATCACTAGCAAGTTTGGTCAAAGGTGATGCGCTTGCTGTGTTAGGTCGTAATGCTGAAGCTGTCGATGCATATAAGATTGCGAGCTTGGATAAAGAAGTCGTTTCAAGACACCCAAGTTTAGAGTTTAAAATTGAAGCTTTGAGTAACCCTGATGTTTCAGTTAGCGTCGATGTAACTCCAGATGTTTCAGGTGACGAATCTGCTGAGCAAGGTTCGACTTCATCTGAAGGTGTTTCCGAATCTGAAGAGGTTGTTGAGACTGAATCTGAAGGAACTACGGGTACAGACAAGCAAGAAGAAAACGTTGCTTCTGAAGAAAGTAACACTGAAGAAAAAACAGGAGACTCTCAATAATGCGGATTATTTTTACTGGCGTGTTGCTTGCGGCATTGATGTTGTCAGGTTGTAGTGATGATGTAGATATTTATGAACCTGATCCACTGGTTGATTTGGATAACCAGTTTGATACGCAGACACTTTGGGATACCACTATTGGAGATGGAACCCAAGATAAAACAGTAAAAATTGCACCGGTTTTCATGTATGACAAAATTTTTGTTGCTGATGGTTCTGGTGTCGTCGCTGCCGTTAATCCTGATAATGGAAAAATTATTTGGCAAGTTGAATTAGATGTTGTGATCGGTGGTGGTCCTGCAGTAGCTAATAATGTTGTTGCCATAGGTACTCAACAAGGGGAGTTAATTCTCTTGGATGCTAACGATGGCGCAATAAAATGGCGCAAATCAGTGAGTAGCGAAATTGTTTCATCACCTGCTGTTGGTGATGGTCATGTTGTTGTTCGAACCGTTGATGGAAAAATTACAGCATTTGATGCTGAAACGGGCGAGCAGAAATGGTTTTACGACCAAGTTATGCCATCGCTTACATTGCGTGGAGAATCTGCACCAGTAATTATTGGTGGCGGAGTTATTGCTGGTTTTTCTAATGGGAAACTTGGCGTTTTTCTTTTAGAAAATGGTCGTCTTGCATGGGAAAAAACAATCAGTTCGCCTGTTGGACATTCGGAAATTCAAAAGTTAGTTGATGTTGATATTAAGCCTCTTGTTTCTGGAAGCCAGATTTTTATTTCTGCCTACAATGGCAATTTGCTTAATATTCAGGCCAATAATGGTCAGGTGTTATGGCAACGTGAATTATCAACATTTCAAGAACTATCCTTATCGGAGTTAATGTTATTGGTTACTCATGAAAACAGTTTTGTGAGTGCCGTGAATCAAACAAATGGTGTTGTTCTTTGGACGCAGAAAGCGCTTCATCGTCGTCAATTATCTGCACCTGCGGCAGTTGGTCAACATATTGTTGTTGCTGATTTCGAAGGATATTTACATTGGTTATCTCGCAAAGATGGTACTATGGAAAGCCGTGAGCATATTGACTCAGATGGTATTAGTGCCGCTCCTTTAGTAATCGATGACAAAGTCATTTTATTAAGTCATAGCGGTACTTTGTATGCCGTTAAAAAAGACTAGTTTGTTATTTTAAATAGGTTTCTTCATGCTACCAGTGATTGCGCTCGTTGGGCGACCCAATGTAGGTAAGTCTACGTTATTTAATCGATTTACCCGAACTCGCGATGCGCTGGTCGCTGACCTTCCTGGGTTAACACGCGATCGTCAATACGGTCATGCTAAACTTCTCAATCACCCATTTATTATTATTGATACTGGTGGTATTACCGGAGGTGAAGTTGGCGTTGACGGGCTTATGGCTGAGCAGTCAATGCAAGCCGTTAAAGAGGCCGATATTACTTTGTTTATTGTGAATGCGCGCGAGGGATTGACCCACACAGACGAAGCCATTGCACAACAATTGCGTAGTGAAAATAAAACCATTCATCTCGTAGTAAATAAAATTGATGGACTTGATCAAAATACCGTGTTGTCAGATTTTTACGCTTTAGGTTTTGATTCTGTTTCGTCAGTTGCAGCAGCTCATGGACGGGGAGTTAATCGTTTAATTGAGGACGTTATTTTACCAGCAGCAAATTTACAATTAAATATTACTGAAGAGCTGGAAGACAATACAGAAGAAGATTTTGAAAATGCACCGAAAGAGCCCGAGAGTGGACCTAAATTAGCCATTATTGGACGCCCTAATGTTGGCAAGTCGACTTTGGTTAATCGTATGCTAGGCGAAGAGCGAGTGGTTGTTTTTGATATGCCTGGTACTACGCGCGATTCTATTTATATTGAAATGGAAAGACGTGATAAAAAATATACATTAATTGATACCGCTGGTGTAAGAAAACGCGGCAAAGTTCATGAAGCGGTTGAAAAATTTTCGGTACTTAAAACTCTGCAAGCCATCAATGATGCCAATGTAGTTATCATGATTTTTGATGCTCGCGAAGGCATCACCGAACAAGATTTGCATTTGCTTGGGTTTGCTATTGATGCCGGACGCTCCTTAGTTCTAGGCGTTAATAAATGGGACAATATGTCTGAAGACAAAAGAATTGATGTTAAAGAAGCAATTGGACGTCGTTTACATTTTGCAGATTTTGCCCGAGTGAAATTTATTTCAGCATTACATGGAACCAATGTGGGGCATCTTTGGGAAGCCGTTGATGAGGCTTATGCGAGTGCAAGAGTGATAATGACGGCATCTAAGTTAACTCGTATTTTAGAAATGGCGGTAGCTAAGCATCAACCGCCAGCAGGCGGGCGTTTTAAAATTAAATTACGTTATGCGCATCCAGGGGGACATAATCCGCCGCGAATTGTTGTTCATGGAAATCAAACAACGTCGTTACCTAATTCGTATATACGTTATTTGGAAAAAAGTTTTCGTGAAGCGTTAAAAATAGTGGGAACACCAATAAAATTTGAGCTTAAAGAAAGTAAAAATCCTTATGAAGGACGTAAGAAAAAAGTGACTGAAGAATTATTGGAAAAATCACGACGTAATAAGAAAAAATATAAACAGTTTTCTAAGAAAAAATAAACGCAAAAAAATATAAAATTTAGTACCAGGTAAGTGGGGAATGTATGAATAAATATTTGGTAATTAACGGAGTAAATAAAATATTTATTTCGTTGTTTTTTTTAGTGTTAGTTTCAGCATGTGATAATCAGCAAGAAGCCGCGAAAAAAGATAATGCTTTGGACAAACAAGTTAAAGTTGAGTCGCAAGCAGAAAATAAAACAGAAGAAAATAAAACTCTTGATGCACAGGATATTGCTCAAAAATATTTGTTGGTTGATACGCATATCGATCTCCCTCATCGTTTAGAAAAAAAATATGAAGATGTTTCTGTAAAGACTGAATATGGTGATTTTGATTATTCACGAGCCAAACAAGGCGGTTTAAATGCTGCTTTTATGTCAATATATATTCCATCATCACTTCAAGAAGAAGGTGGTAGTTATGAAATGGCAAATAAACTCATTGATAGCGTAGAAGCTATGGTAAAGCAATCACCTAATAAATTTGCTTTAGCATCATCAACCAAGAAAATAGAAGACAACTTTAAAAAAGGTTTAATATCCTTACCTCTTGGTATGGAAAATGGTAGTGCTATCGAAGGAGATTTAAAAAAGCTTCGCCATTTTTATAATCGCGGAATTCGTTATATTACCTTGACTCACGCAAAAGCGAATCATATTTCCGATTCGTCATATGATACGGAAAGACCCGCTAAAGGTTTAACCGACTTTGGGAAAAAATTAGTCGTAGAAATGAATCGTCTTGGTATTATGATTGATGTTTCGCATATATCCGATGAAGCTTTTTATCAAGTCATGAAGATTAGCCAAGTTCCTGTGATTGCGTCTCATTCTTCTGCAAGACATTTTACACCTGATTTTGAGCGTAACATGAGTGATAGAATGATCAAGTTACTAGCAAAGAAGGGAGGGGTTATCCAGATTAATTTTGGTTCGACTTTTATTTCACAAAAATCAATTGAAAATAGTGATGCTTTTAAAGAGGCATTAGAACAGTTTATCAAAGAAAATAATTACGATGAATATGGAGAAGAAGCAAGACAGTTTAAGATCGATTATCGTAAAAAAATACCTTTTGAGTTTGCATCATTAAATAATGTGCTTGACCACTTTGATCATGTAATCAAATTAGTTGGAATTGATTATGTTGGAATTGGTTCTGATTATGATGGTGTTGGCGATAGCTTGCCAAATGGATTAAAAGATGTTTCTGCTTACCCTGCTTTAATTCAGGGATTTATTGAGCGAGGTTATAGCGAGCAGGATATTGAGAAAATTATGTCAGGTAATTTAATGCGAGTTTGGAAAAAAGTCGAAGCATATGCTAATTGATAGCTAGTATTTCATAAATCATTGAAAAAGCGGCACCTTGAGTGCCGTTTTCTTTGTAAAATGTTATTTTAAAGTATATCGCCCAACTATGTATCGATCAGTTATCTATCGAATAAAAACTTAAGAGAGAAGCCATGCGTCATTTGCAAATTTTTATCATGCTAAGTTTATTCTTATTATCAGGATGCGAGCCAGGTGTGGGAGGCAGCACCAAAATCTCACAACATATGCAGAACTACACGGGAGCGGCTTTAATACAAGAGACGGAAATACTAGAAAATAAAGTTTTAGTTTCATTTTACTGGCAACCTGACACTGAAAATATGCCTGGTGAAACTGTTGAAAAGTTGCCATTGTCAAAAATTTACGACTTACCTGAAACAACAACGTTAGAAGTTGGTGATAGCATCCCCTTAAAAGCGCAGTTTTTTTATCGACAGAAAGGAGTAACAACGCCACAGCTAACTGATATTAAATGGTTTTATATGACAACCAACTGAATCTTTAAGTCTTCGCTTCAGGTTAGCTGGTTTCAGGTTAAATACCTTACGTTAGCTGCAACGGCTTGCATATAATGAGTAAGTCGTTTTGATATTGGTTATTTTTTCGTACTTTTACCGGGTTTAGCGATTA
The DNA here is from genome assembly GCA_030432465.1 of Gammaproteobacteria bacterium. Lineage (GTDB taxonomy): Bacteria > Pseudomonadota > Gammaproteobacteria > Enterobacterales > Kangiellaceae > Aliikangiella. The sequence goes on along the minus strand of JAUIHB010000131.1, from coordinate 4,466 downwards.
TTTCAACATAAAATGAAGTTAGTTCCTGTTTTTCAGCTTCGTCAATTTTAGTGTTTATTTCTCCTAAATGAACACTGTAAGCCGTCTCTTCTGTGTTACCAAATTTACAATCAAAATCCCAAAAATCTACGCCTTCTGGTTTGCTTTTATTACGTTCTCGTTTGAGGTATTTTCTGATTTCATGCTTAGTCGCTTCAAACATTCTAGCGATTTTGATTTTAGGGTGAACTAAATTAAATGTTTTTTTCATGGTAGACCTATAAGCAAGGAGTAGCTAAGTTTGCTGGCGATTATACGGACAACTTACTGCTTAAGCGATATAAAGTGTTATTTCTTCAAAAAGTTTAGCAGTCATTGGAGTTAAAGTTTATTTTTTGCTTCGATCCATTTAGACATATATTGAGTACTTTTCAGTAAGTGATGATTTAGCATGGCACCAGTAAAGTTTTGTAATCGATGTTTGTCTAGATTATTTTTGATCTGCTGGATTCTTAATATGAGTTTTTCACCATGAGTTTGCTTATCATAGCGATTTAACAAAAGGGGACGTATATGCTGTTGTTTGCTTTGCCATAAAGCTTCGTTTTTATAAAGCATAACCGCGGCTTCAGCAAAATTCTCCGTAGTATCAGCCAGCAAGCCGGGCCATTCAAAATGGCCGGCCATACCTTCTTGTCCTATATTTGTGGTGACACTAGGCGTCCCTGTTTGCATGGCATCAATCAGTTTTCCCTTGATTCCTGCACCAAATCTTAACGGGGCTAAACATACTCTGGCATTGGCAAGTACATCAAAAGCGTTACCAGCCCAGCCTTTAATTAAAAAACCATTTTTGGGATTATTAAGTTGGGTGGCTTTTTTCGGTGGGTAAGAGCCGTAAATATGAAGTTCGGCTTCTGGAAGCTGTTGTCTGATTAATGGCCAGATTTCTTGTAAGTATAAAACTGAATCCCAGTTAGGGGCATGTCTGAAATTACCAATAGTGACGAAATGTTGGCGCTGGGTAAAACTTAATTGTTGATATTTTACTAATTGTTGTTTGACTTGCTTTATATCTAGCATAAAAGGCAGAAAGTGAAGAAACTGCTCATCAACTTTAAATTGGTTTTTTAATAGCTCAATTTCATAATCTGAAATAATGAGTGATAAATCACTTCGATGAATCGCAGCAATTTCTCGTTTAGCAATATCGTTGAATAAATCTTTTTGTGTGAAAGAGCGCTCTTGTTTTAAGGCTTGGTGCCTTGCTTGACGTAAGCATTGTAAATCTTCTGTGTCTAGAATACGTGTTGCTTGTGGGCAAGCATGTTCGACACGCCAGCCAAATTGTTCTTCCATCATGAAACGATCAAATAAAACATAATCGGGATTAAGCTTGGCCGCGTAATCATCAAAACTTGAATCATTGAGTTGAATGCTGACACTTTCTATTTTTTCGGCAGCAAGATCTGTCATGTGTTCAGTCGTTTGCGCTGGCGAGGCAAAAACAACTTGCCAGTTTTGTGCTTTAAATAACTTTAAAAGCGATAGCATATGGCTACCAGCTGCAGATGATTTTGGCTCTGGCCACACGTAGCCAATTACTAAAACTGTGGCACCTAAGGAATGATCAAGCTGCATCTTATTTACATCATGTTTTTGCCAATATATCTTTTAAAAAATGTCCTGTATGTGACTTTTTATTTTTTGCAACATCTTCAGGTGTACCTTCAGCAATAATTTGTCCGCCTTTGTTTCCACCTTCAGGCCCTAAATCAACGATCCAGTCGGCAGTTTTAATGACATCAAGGTTATGTTCAATGACTAAAATAGTGTTGCCGTGATCGCGTAATCTATGTAAAACCGCGAGAAGCTGTTTTACATCATGAAAATGTAAACCTGTTGTGGGTTCATCCAAAATATAAAGCGTTTTTCCCGTATCTCGTTTGCTTAATTCTCGCGACAATTTGACTCGTTGGGCTTCTCCGCCGGAAAGTGTCGTCGCGGCTTGGCCTAAACGAATATAAGACAAACCAACATCCATTAAAGTTTGTAATTTTCTGGCCACTGCGGGAATAGCATCAAAAAACTCTCTGGCATCTTCAACAGTCATTTCGAGAACTTCATGAATATTTTTACTTTTATAAGTGACCTCTAAAGTTTCGCGATTATATCGCTGACTTTTACATATATCACAAGCGACATACACGTCAGGTAAAAAATGCATTTCCACTTTGATAACGCCATCTCCCTGACAAGCTTCGCAGCGTCCACCTTTAACATTAAAGCTAAAACGCCCAGGTTTATAACCACGAGCTCTGGACTCTTGAGTACCTGCAAAAAGTTCTCTGATAGGCGTAAAAATTCCTGTGTAAGTTGCAGGATTGGAGCGAGGAGTTCGACCAATAGGGCTTTGGTCAATATCAACCACTTTGTCAAACAAATCCATCCCTTCACATTTATCATAAGGTGAAGGTGTGAGTGTTGTAGCCTTGTTCAATTGAGTTGCTGCAATAGGATAAAGCGTATCATTAACTAAGGTTGACTTGCCTGAGCCGGAAACTCCAGTAACACAAGTTAAAATACCTACGGGTAATTTTAACTCAACATTCTGCAGGTTGTTACCTGTAGCACCACTTAAAATAAGATATTGATCATCGGTCGGTGTATGTCGCTTTTTAGGAATTTCGATAGATTGTTTACCGGATAAATATTTCTTGTTTTTTAAAATATCTTTGAGTTGACCTTCCGCAACAATTTTACCCCCATGCACGCCTGCACCGGGGCCTATGTCTAAAATATAATCGGCACTGCGGATTGCATCTTCGTCGTGTTCAACAACAATAACGGTATTGCCTAAATCTCGTAAGTGGTTGAGTGTTTTTAATAAACGCTCGTTATCTCTTTGATGTAATCCAATCGATGGTTCATCGAGCACATACATAACACCGACAAGCCCAGCACCAATTTGACTGGCTAAACGAATACGTTGTGCTTCACCGCCCGATAAGGTGTCGGCACTTCTTTCTAACGATAAATACTCCAATCCGACATTGACCAGAAATTCTAAGCGAGAACAAATTTCTCTGAGTATTTTTTCGGCTATCTTGCCTCGTTTACCGGGGAGCTTTAGCTTGTTAAAAAATGCATGCGCATCATCAATGGGCATTGCTGCAATATCTGGAAGGTTGAGCTTTTTTATGAGTACGTGCCTTGCTTCCAATTTTAAGCGTGTCCCTTTACATGAAGGACAGGCTTGAGTATTCATGTATTTTTGTAATTCATCTCGAACTGCCATCGATTCGGTTTCCCGAAAACGCCTTTGCATATTTGGGATCACGCCTTCAAATTTATGATTACGTGTCATAACATCGCCTCGATCATTGGCATAGGTGAATTCTATTTTTGTATTGCCACTCCCATATAAAACGATATTTTGGTGTTTTTTCGATAACTTTTGAAAGGGTTTTTCTACATCAAAATTATAATGATCTGCTAATGAATTAAGCATGTGGAAATAATAGACGTTTCTTCTATCCCAACCTCTTATAGCACCGCCGGCCAGAGATACTTCTGGATTAACAACGATTCTGTCTGGATCAAAAAATTGGTCAACACCTAAACCATCACAAGTACTACAAGCTCCGGCTGGGTTGTTAAATGAGAAAAGACGAGGTTCTAGTTCGGTCAAACTATGACCACACTGCGAACAAGCAAATTTGGCAGAAAACAATAACTCTTCTTGTTTTGATTTTTCATCCATTGGTGCAACAGTCGCAATACCGTCAGCTAATTCTAATGCGGTTTCAAACGATTCAGCTAAACGCTGCTTGAGATCTGAGCGAACTTTAAATCGATCAACCACCACTTCAATGGTGTGTTTTTTATGTAACTCCAATGCTGGTGCTTCACTTAACTCGTAAGTTTTACCATCAATTCTTGCTCTGACAAAGCCCTTGGCTTGCAGCTCTTCAAACAATTGTAAGTGCTCACCTTTGCGGTTGCGTACAATTGGCGCAAGAAGTAACAGCTTAGTCCCTTCTGGTAACGCTAAGGTGTGATCAACCATTTGGCTTACTGTCTGTGCTTCTAACTTTGTATTATGCTCAGGACAGTAAGGCGTACCCACTCGCGCAAATAATAAGCGCAAATAATCATGGATTTCAGTTATCGTCCCCACAGTGGAGCGTGGGTTATGTGAAGTTGATTTCTGCTCAATCGAAATGGCTGGTGATAAGCCTTCAATATGCTCTACATCGGGTTTTTCCATTAAGGATAAAAACTGCCTAGCATAAGCCGATAGGGATTCCACATATCGCCGTTGCCCTTCTGCATACAAAGTATCAAAAGCTAACGACGATTTGCCCGATCCAGAAAGCCCAGTAATGACAATTAGCTTGTCTCTGGGCAATGTCACGTCAATATTCTTTAAATTGTGGGTTTTAGCCCCGCGTACTTCTATGTGATCCATAAGCTATCTAGTATAA
>JAUIHB010000130.1 GCA_030432465.1 Gammaproteobacteria bacterium | reverse complement strand
TATAAACTTATAGCATTGATAACTCCAACGCCTTCAAGCTTCATGAGCCTTTTACATTCGCGACTCTTGCGAATACACTTTTCGATACAGTCGCCATAGATAGCAATTGATTGAATAAGCTCCTGATACTGCTTCCAAGAGCGAGTGATAGCGCTTCTAAAAAACGCGGAGAATTCATTTTCTGCATTTTCGAGAGTCGACTGAATGACATCTCTTAGGCTATTTTTCTTGTTTGTCACTCTAATATTAAACTCAAATAGGAGCGCGGCGATCTGGTTATAGATGCAACCTTGTGTTTCACGCTGAGTTCCCTCAGACGCAAAATCGACCGCATCTGTGGTTGCTCAACATTTTTACCTGAAACGAAATTCACTTCAGGCAAAAATGCAGCTTGAACTATCGCAAGAGCGTCATTCTGAGCACTTTTTGGGTTCTGTCTAACAGTAGCAACGAGTCTAGCTGAGATAAGTTGAGCGCTGTGCCCATATTTTAGTGCTCTTTGTTTCCAATAATTGGATGCCCCACAGATTTCAAAAACGATAGTTAAAAGAGAGGTATTGAATAACCAATGCTCAAAGTTAGCCGGTGACATCTTAGCATTGGAAGACACTTTTTCATCCTCAACAATACATACTTGAAAAACTTCTTTTGCTAGGTCTACTCCAACTATTGTAGTATTCATTTAAACCCCCTCGGGATTAAGATTACTTGATTGCTAAGTATGGTTTAAAATTTGGGGGGGCTAATTATCTGTTAAGTGCAAATTAAAGGAGAGATCATGGGCACAAAAGAAATGTATTGCACGTCTTGCAATAACAAAACCACCGACCCCAAAATGCGTGGTCGTGGATGGATAGAGCTTATTTTGTGGATTTGCTATATAGTTCCTGGCCTAATTTATTCGATTTGGCGCAGAAGTGGAGATCCTAGCATCTGCCCAACATGCGATAAAGAAACTCTTATACCTGCAAGCCAAGCCCCAGCACAATCCGCAGCAACAATACCCCAAGCTCAAGCAAGAGATGAGGTTGAGTGTCCATGGTGTGCAGAACGAATTTTAGCAAAAGCAAAAGTTTGCAAGCACTGCGGCAAAGATGTTATCAGCACTTAACTCATATGAACCGTTCTTAAGTCAATAGGCACAACTATTTTTTTCGGTCATGCCAGTGGCCGAACATTCACTAAAAAATATTTTCGCTTGCTTCGTCTGTCGAGTTAGCTGTCAAAACAATCGTTTACAGCAAACACATATAAAGGGTCTCTTATTGCGATCTCATCACTGCCTGATTTGATTAACCTATGAACTTGGTCTAAATAATATACATACTCACCGAAAGTAGTGGCGTTGAGAAAGTAAAAAGAGAGCTTTTCCAAGATGGTATTGTTAGTATGCGAGGCTTTGGTTCCACAGTAGAAAAAACTCTTCGCACTATCGTTGATAAACTGAACAAGGTTTATCGAGCACGCTATTCAATGAAAATGGTTGAAGGTTCAACATTTCCCAATTAAGCTTCATTTAGGATGTTGAAAAATATCAGACAGGTAAGGCTGAGTCGTTAGTAAGAAAAAATTATCAGTTACAGCATCTCAAACATATTCAGCTTTAAAACTTCCTCCAATATGCAACTCAATAGCATTTTAGAAAAAATCTAATTCCATTTTATCATCAAACTGTTTAAATTGAGTATCCTAGTTAATAAATTACAGGTGCTTATTTATGAATAAAATTAATATTTATGCGACAAACTGCTCAAAATATGAAGCCCAAAAAGCTCTTTTAGAAGATGGGCTTATTGCTATTCACGGCTCCAGAGTGGCGGTCAGGCGAATAGCAGGGGCAATACTAACAGAATTGGAAAACGACGAGGAAGGTGAAGATATCTTTATATTCCTTAGCTATGACCACCCTGAGACGGAGCTAGGTTATATTTATAATGGTAAGATGTTTAACAATGATGATGCAAAAAATATATCAATAACAAACTATAATTCAAAATTTGCAGCAGTACCGTAAAACTACAATGCGACTAAATGACCGCTAGTCCGAAACCAACCTGCAATTTGTAGTTCCGGAATAGCGTTCAAAACAAACGTACTACTAATGAATAACGCCAAACAAAATTAAAGCAGGATAAACAAGAAAAATAATTGCTGAAAATAAATAACAAAAATAATTTTGATCAAATGTATTGCCAGAAAGTGAATAGCGTCTTAAAAATATAAAATAGCAGAGCTAAGTTATTCAACTAATATTTAGCTCTACTATTTTTTGCTGAAACCTTAACATTCATTCCTTTTAAGAATTTTAAAAATATTTTTAATACCATAATAAAATTTAATATCTCATTCATGTCGCCTTACTATAAAACCACATTTAACATATGGTTATATAGTAACTTTTGCATTAAATTAATTTTCAACATATGAAATTACTTAGATTTTTTGTGATACATGTCATATCTAGTTGATGCTTCACACGAACTTTCTCTAAAAACTATTTACAATGGTTAATTCAAATATTGCTTAGGCAAGGGGATACAATGCCAATCAAAAAAGTTGTAAACGGACAGTTTGTCGAGGAATTATCAGAGCACGAATTTAAACGAGGACTATATCGTTTAGCCTGTGAAAATACAGAAGAATATAATCGCCTTTTGCGGGAGTTTAAAAGAGCTTTACTTGATGATGTTATCAAAACAACCCAAAACAAAAAACGTGGAATAAGCAAAGAGAAACGTGTTTTTAAGCTATTGCAAGCTAGAGAGGGACGAAGACATCGAAGCAAACTTAATGCAAATATGCTTGAACGGTATGGAAAGAAACCTGAACACACAGACGATCACCACTTAGTTTCCTGGAATCACCCCGAAGCCGTTCGAGCGAGGGCTATTCTTGCTAAATATGGTATTGACATTGACTCTGCTTATAATGGTGTTCGATTACCATCGAGTAGTAGATTTTTACCTCACCCCGCTATGCCGAAAGCACCATCACATAAAAAAATACATACTAATGAGTACTATCTAAATTTAACGGATTTACTCAAAGAGGTAAATGCAGTGCCGAATGCCACCAAACAAGATATTATTGATGCACTGGATGAAGTGGCAACCGATCTAACTAATGGTATATTTCCAATATAATATAGGTTAAATTTGAATAATGAAAATATATAGAGTAGTACCAGATACAAATGAAACAGCCTTATCATTGGTTTTCGGGCATGACCTTGAAGACAATGAAGTTTCAGATTTTTCCGTTGGACAAAGTCAAATTGATTGGAAACCATTTGAGTTGGAATGGAACCTAAAGAATGGACGCTCGATTGATCAATTTACAAGAAATGATTTTATACTAATTATTGGTGTAGGCGTTAATATAGCACTTAATGAAAAAGCAAAGACTATATTTGAACCTGTGTTTAAAAATGATGCAGAGCTTTTGCCTATTAATGTTAAAGGTGACAGTGAGAAGTATTATTTGCTTAATATTTTAAATGTTGTTGATGCGCTTGCTATTGATCAATGTGAATTTCGGATTAGACATAATGGTGAAATGGGCGCGATTAAAAAAGCTATTTTTGATGAAAACAAAGCCCCTGATAATCGTATTTTTATCACACCTTACCAAACCACTAAAGCTATGTTTAAAGGTGAACTTCTTAAAGACATTTGCAAAGAACATAGCTTAACAGGACTGGAATTTAAAGAAGTACCCTGCCGAACTTAATCGAGAAGGCCTGCTTCTGTCTGTTCTGTTTTTCTAAAGAGTTAATAAATTTCGAACGTTCAAAAATGCGAAGCAAAAACACCAAATGAAACCTGTTCAACGGGCATGATGAGACGATACCCCTTATGCCCAATGGTTTTTATATAAAGTGGTGAACTGGCGCTATCCTTCAGTAAAGTTCTTAATTGAATAATAACCGTTGTAACCTCATTAAAATATAAAATCCCCTCTGGCCAAGATTCGACGCTTAACACTTCTTTGGAAACAATTTCTCCTTGGTATTTGATCAGACACTTCAACACTCCCATCGCTTTAGAGTTGACGCTCCTGAATTGCTCATGTCCATAGATAAGATTGCGCTCAGTATCAACCATAAAATCACCCAGCATAATAATACTGACTTCACGCTCAAACCGTTCGCTTTCTTTATTGGTATCAATTATGATCCTTTTGCTAACCTTTTTTCGAGAGAGGGCAAAAATAGTATAACCTGCCATTTCTCGTAGCCAACGGTTAGCAATAGACAATATTTTTTGTTTCTGTCCCGCTCCCATTTCATCAACATCGCTCAAAAGTGCGACTCCTATTCTAGTTAAAAAACTACCTATGGATTTTTGAGTTATAGTCAATCAATGCATGAGACTTTTTTCTTCAAGGAACGAAATTCCCTTATTATCCAAAATTTCCAATAACGCCACATAGGGGTTTATTTCATCAACAATGGTTACCTGACATTTATCTTCCAAAAACACGCCTAAGCATTTAACCAACTCGAGTGTTCTTTCTAAGTCGTCAGAAAGGTTGATATTATATTTTTTAAACAATAATAGCGTTTCATCAAATAGCTCGTTAGCGCGGTCACCATCGATTTCTTTAGGTAATTGAAGAACAGTCATATTTCCCCCATAATTATTCTAAGGTTATCAGTCTATTTACGAAAATTTATTTATTTTTTGAACAACTGCCATTTGACACTTTTCTTCTAAAAATTCACCAATCGTTTCAATCAAGTTAAGGTATAATTTTTCATCTTTTACAAAGTCAATTCCATACCTTGCAAATAGTTGTGCTGTATCAAGACATAGGCGATCAACGCTTTCACCATTAATTTCTTTAGGTAGTGTTTTGGTCATGTGAATACTCCATAATGCATCAGTGGTTAAAAACTGAAATGATTATGGATGAGGCTTGGGGAGTTGGTAACTTTAGAGGAATAAAATTGATGGTCTTTTATCGTAAGAATGGCTTAAATGTCACTTAAGTATCACTAAATTTTTATCTGGAAACAACTTCAACCAATTGAAATTCAAACAGATTATTTTGCTCACTGTTTTTTTGAGTGGTTATCAATATTGTGGCATCGTGATTAAGTGAAAACAAAGAACTGGTTATCTCAGAAACAGTTAAAACCTCCCCTGTAGAAAAATCACGGGTCACCAATCGCTTATTTTTACCATCCGGTATCACGTAATACAGCTTATTATCAATCACATCATAAGCGTTAGAATTAATCGCGCTGAATGGTATCAGACCAAGTTCTAAAACGCCGCCAGTCGGGTTAACCGATGTTTTAAATAATACATCCGCTCCATCAACTTTTCTTAAAAAATAAACCAATCCATCATCTGCCGACTTTGGCATAAAGCCTTGAGTCAATGTTCTCGTTTGGCCTTTATCAGCCCCACTCAGAGAAAGATACCGAACGACAGAGCCTCCGTGCGATTCTATGCCATAGAGAAATCCATTCCCATCCAAGGTAAACGACATCCCTGATACGGTCGCATCTTCCTTAAAATGAGTACGCCCTTCTCTATCGATGATTTTTAGCTGGTTATTCACCACATAAGCAACCAATTCACCATTGGGCGCTATCGCTAGCTCCTGAGTAATTGGAGCAAAGCTTAAGAAATTTGTAATAACCTCGGGAACGTCATTATTCGTTAGATAAATTTGACGCTGGCCATTTCGGTTTGAAACGAACGCAAAGTCCCCTGACTTTTTGGCAACAACGGGTCTCGAATCGTCACTGATCGAACTGAAACTATCGCGTACCTCACTATTTTTCAGATCAGTGACAATGATACTTCTAGTTACTAATCCCCCTAGAACCATTCCGTAAGAATCGCCCCCCAAAGCAAATGGCATAAATCCGCCATTCAAATTGACAGACTCAACGGGGATTGTTGCCCCATCAACTGTAACTAATTCAAAACCACGGCCACTTCTTGCCAATAATTTTTCATCATCCACCCAAGCAACGGAGTACAAAGGATAAGGGTAGGTTTTTAAAAGGATATCTTCCTTAGTTGAAAAATCATAAATATATAATTCTGTCCATATACCCGGCACGCTTGAGCGTCGTATATGTGCCACCTTATCGTTATCTTGGTTATAAAAAATGCTAATTTCACCATGAAACATGCCGTTCGGATTCGTTATTTTTTTAGTCTTCAAAGTCAGCAGATCAATTTCAAAAATGACGTTCGGACTACCATGACCTTGCGGAAGCGAAGCCAGTAATGTGTTTTCATTTTTCCACTGAGGAAATCGAGCATAAAACTTCTGAGAACAGTCCAGTACCGATTTTTTATTCTCAAGCACAAGCTCAGCCTCAATGAAATCAGCGACCATTACCTCGCATTGATCATGATAATTGGTTCTTACCCACGCCAGCTTTTTCCCATCAGATGAAAAGCTTGGCTCTGTATTGTGCATCCTTGGTATATCATCAAGCATTAATGTCTGGTAGCGCTCTGAGCCTCGCACTTTAGCTTGCAATCCCCAATTGGCTTGACCATCTTTCTTATAAGGGAAAACAATGATTTTGCTATCAGGTGATACCGTCGCGCTCCAGACTACTCCATTAAGAGTTGTTAGTGGTTTGACACCAGTGATTTCATAATGAGTAGTTGGGGCAGGTTGCATCGACCAGAAAGCAAAGAGAAAAATAGTCGATACGGCTAAAAAGCTACGTGAAGCCATTTTTTTAGCAAAGTCTTTTTTCTCTTGGCGAGATTTTACATAAATAATTTTGGCTAACGGCTTTAAACAATAAGTACCATTTTTATGGTAAACGATATAACGATGCGGCTTGGTATTATCACCAAGAACTTTTCTTAACCCCGATAAATGCGCATGAACATTCACATCTGAAACGTCATCTTTATCTGACCAGATGTGACTTTTAATATTTTCTAATGTGATTTCTGCTTCTTGATTTTTACTCAAGTACGTCAGTATCTGAGCTTGAATAGGCGAGATATTAGATTCTTTCCCCTTGATGGTTACTTTTCCAGTACTGGGATAATAACGACAATCAAGAAAGTTGATTTGCTGTATTTTTTTAGTCCCTGCTTCGGATACAGACGACTCAATATGATCGCTCTCATTCATTAAGGGCGATTTATCGTTATTATTGGGGGGCGGATTGGTATCCAGTTCTCTTTTATTTTTATTGATTATCAATTTTAGTCTTCCTCACATCCCAGTGGAAATATTACACTCAATTACTTTATGGTTTCTATTTGTGCTAGTTTTATCAAAAGTTGGCACACGAATACCAACTCTGTAATTTCAGCATTACCAAACTTAACTTGGAGATATCCCAATGAAAACTTTAACCATCACGGCTTTATCTGTTTTTTTAATGGCAACAACTTTCAGTACATCAGCGAATGAACAGGAAAACGCAACATCCGCAACAAGTTCATCATCTGGCAACAGCAGTTCTCCCGCCGCAGGCTGTGTACCACTACCTCAGTGTGATGCAGTCTCACACAACGTTTATCAGCAATGGCTCAATGAACTGTTCATGCAACATTTATTGAACCCGTCAAAGACCGATGAAAATCAACCTGATGACGCTGATAAAAATTAATTCCTGTCAACACTCATTAGCCACCCCGTTTATACGGGGCTGGCTTTATTCTGAGACATTACTTATTTCAAGCGATTATAAATACCATATTACTAACCCCATGACGAATAGCAAAAAGAGATTTTTTTTCAATTAAAAAAATTCAAAGTCATCAATACAAGGTAACTAACACTATCTATTTTTTTAAATCAAACAAATATCTCAGAAATAACTCTACTTATTATTATAAACCGTTCTAATAAACAATTTTTTTGCTAATATATTTCTTTTAGAGATTTATGCATTATTGTTGAGAAGGAGAAATAACGACATGATGATAGGACATGCTAAAGGAAGCCCGCAAAATACAGGCGAATGTTTTTAAAGTTTATACTTATCGATAACTTTCTAATATCTTAAGCAATAATTTTTATTATCTATTTTTTAAATTTCTGTGGGAATACTTAAGAAACTCATAATTTACTCTAAGTTTCAGTTTATTCGATATAAACCTTCAATAGAGCAAATGAATCAAACTTTAATATTGGCCACCGATTGGCCACATTATTGTTAAATAATAGTAAATATAGTCACTCCTCAAACTTTAAAGCCCAGTAATGTAAAGCATTGTGGAGTATTGTTAACCTTTTGAAAGGGTTCGATCCCCCCCGCCTCCACCAAAAACAAAAGGCCAACCGTTTTCGGTTGGCCTTTTTTATGGCCTGCATCCTGTGATACAGGCCATTATTGGCCTGTATTTTTGAGAAACGCGTTACACATCAAAACGGTCGGCATTCATAACCTTGCTCCAGGCAGCGACAAAATCTTTGTTAAACTTCTCTGCCGCGTCATCGCATGCATAAACTTCGGCAATGGCTCTCAATTGAGAGTTAGAACCAAAGACCAGATCGACTCTCGTACCGCTCCACTTCACCTGACCAGAGGCGCGTTCACGTCCTTCATAAATTTCATTCTTTTCAGAGATCGGTTTCCACTCAACCTCCATGTCCATCAAGTTGACGAAAAAGTCATTGCTCAGAGCTCCCGGTTTATCAGTCCAAACACCATGTCTGGTATCGCCGTAGTTCGCTCCCAAAACGCGCAGACCACCAAGCAGTACCGTCATTTCGGACGCAGTTAAACCTAACAGTTGCGATTTGTCGAGTAACAGCTCTTCAGGTGAAAAGGTATACCCTTTCTTCACATAATTGCGGAACCCATCAGCTATCGGCTCAAGTAACTCGAATGATTCAGCATCCGTCTGTTCAGCGCTTGCGTCTACGCGTCCAGGTGTAAACGGGACTTCAATACTGTGATCTGAGGCTTTTTCAATCGCAGCAGAACCACCCAGTACAATCAGGTCGGCCATGGATACCGACTTGCCAAAGCTATCTTGAACTCCTTGCAGTACGCTCAATACTTTCTTGAGTTGTTCTGGCTGGTTCGCGTCCCAATTGCATTGAGGTGCCAGCCTTATTCGTGCACCGTTTGCACCACCACGGAAGTCGGAACCTCGAAACGTTGAGGCAGAGGACCACGCGGTATAGACCAGTTCAGACACACTTAAGCCAGTATTCAGTATGGCTTTTTTCAGTGAGTCAACGTCCGCATTGGTCAGACTGTCACCGTTGGCTGCTGGCAATGGATCTTGCCAGATCAGATCTTCACTTGGAACTTCACTACCGAGGTAACGAGATTTTGGCCCCATGTCGCGGTGTGTCAGCTTGAACCATGCGCGGACGAAAGCATCGGCAAATTCATCTGGATTTTTGTGGAAACGCTCGGAAATCTTGCGATATTCCGGATCCATTTTCATCGACATATCAGCGGTAGTCATCATCAAGCCCACTCGCTTGGTGGCATCTTCTGCATCCGGCGCTTTGTCTTTGTCGGCAATGTCTTTGGGTGCCCATTGGTGCGCTCCGGCGGGGCTCTTAACCAACTCCCAATCGTAGCCAAGCAATACATCGAAGTAACCGTGATCCCATTGGGTCGGGTTCGATGTCCAAGCCCCTTCAATTCCACTAGTGATGGTATCCCTGCCATGACCGCTGCCATGACGACTCTTCCAGCCAAACCCCATATCTTCTAATGGCGCAGCTTCTGGTTCTACACCAACCAACGCAGCATCGCCAGCACCGTGGGCTTTACCGAACGTGTGTCCACCAGCGGTTAAGGCCACCGTTTCTTCATCGTTCATTCCCATGCGAGCGAAGGTTTCACGCACATCCTTGCCTGAAGCAAGCGGATCCGGATTACCGTCAGGGCCTTCCGGATTCACATAAATCAGCCCCATCTGCACTG